>JAKSTU010000099.1 GCA_024402435.1 Treponemataceae bacterium | reverse complement strand
TGAATTATCCGTTATATTCAAAGTATGGAGAACAAACTTAAAGAATTACGGGAAAAACGGGGATTGTCTCAGGCCGAAGTTGCTCAGGAAATCGGGATTTCGCGCCAGATGTATAATAAGTATGAGCGGGGAGATACGGAGCCTTCTCTAAGTGCAATAAAAGCTTTGTGTACTTTGTACGCTGTGTCTTATGAAGAATTGCTGGATTCCGGTTCTGCGCTCAAAACTGAACCTACTTATAAAATCTCAGATCCAGTTGACGATTGGGCTGTTGCGTCTCCGGAAATTGCTTACGGGTCAGCAAAAAAAGCGTCTTCTTCGTCTTTATCCGCTCCCAGTTCTCTGTCTCCTTATGGAACAAAAAATTATTTTGCTCAGATTATGAGTCTGTTGCCAAAATTATTGTTGTCCGAAAAATCCAGATTGTTGACTGCCGTTGCCCAAAGCATGACAGAAGAAGTAGAAGTTCAAGTCCGGTCCAGAAAATCCCAGCCGATGAAAGTGAATCAGGATGATGTGTATTTTCCTACTGATGAAGAATATGAAAAAGGAATGAAAGAACTGTTGGAATTTACAAAGTCGATAGGATTTAGCAGTAAAGGCGTAAAATGGACAAGAGAGGATATGCATGAAAGATAATCCATACACAGAAAAACCAATGACGGAAAAATGCTTTTTGGATACCAATCTTCTCATATATGCTTGGGATAATTCAGAACCGGATAAAAAAAATTCTATAACTTCATTTCTTAATAGTATCAGAGCAAAATCATTTCCGGTTATTTCCACACAAACACTTGGCGAGTTTTACAATGTCGCCGTAAAAAAAATAGGTCTGACAAAAGAACAGACATTTGTTATTTGTGAGGAATACTCAAAAATCTTTCCTGTATACGAAATCAGAACAGAAAATGTTTTGCATGCTATGAAAATAAGCAAAAACACGCAGTTCAGTTATTGGGATTCGCTGATTCTTGCCATGGCAATCGATTCAGGGTGTTCCGTTCTATATTCTGAAGATTTGAATGACGGACAGGAAATTGAAGGGGTAAAAATCATCAATCCTCTTGTAGTGAATATTTAGCGGGAAAATGAGGAGGCAATTGGACATCTGAATAAAATTGCAGACATTGCGGGCGGTGACAAAATCATTTTAAACCGATTTTGCTACTTTTCTTCCATATAACAGCACCATTATTATGGTTTCATAAGATCTTAAAACTTAAAACATAAAACTTGATGATGAACGTTCGGAAATCAACATTTTTCGGAGGAAAAGATGGGCAACATGGAAAAAATGCATCCGCTTACAAAATGGGTTATAAACAAAATTGAAGCTGATTATAAGAACGATATTGCACTTTTGATTGGTATCAAAGGACATTCGACAAATGGTGACGGCCACGGGGAATGTTTCGACTTTTTTGTGCCGGCAACGGAGCGCGGAAACGAGCTTTCTGAAACTTTCATCATTGACGGGGTGGGGCATGACTTGTACCCGCGTTCCTGGGAGCGTCTTGAAAATTCCGTGAATTTGGATGACATGGCGCTTCTTTTGGATCAGGCAACGGTTTTGTGGGCCCGCAGCGAAACGGACGAAAAGCGTTTTGAAGACTGTCGCGTCCGGATGTGGCAAAATCTGAAAAATCATGCTTTTGTTTACGGCAAGGCTTTGGAATACATGGACAAGGCTCTGGAAATTTACCGCACCATGATTTTTGAAGACAAACTGTACAGAGTCCGTTCGGAAGCTGACTGCATTCACGAGTGTCTTTCCAAAGCGGTGGCTTTTTTGAACCACACTTATACGGAATCACCAATCTACAGTGAAAATCAGGCATACAACGGTCAGGAAGAAAACCGCCTTTATTATTGCCCTGAGATGAAGATTGTGCCGGACGGCTTTTTTGCCAACGGGCGAAAACTTCTGGAAGCAAAAGACGTGAATGTTTTGAAGGACACAGTTTTTGCGCTTCTTAAGACAACCCGCGCCTTTATTCTTGAAAGAAAGCCGGCTGAGTCTGCCGCGCAAGACGCACAGGGCGCAAAGTCCGCTGCAACAGAAGCAGAAGAAATAGATTTTCAGGGGTTGGCAGACTGGTATCAGGAATTGAGTCTGACCTGGCGCCGGATCCGCTATTTCTGCGAAAACAAAATGGTAGAAAAGGCTTATGTTGATGCCTGCTACCTGCAGGAAGAGTTTTTGTACATTGCTCAGGAATACAAGATTGATGAACTGAATCTTCTTGATTCTTTTGACAAAGACAATCTTTCGCTGCTGGCAGACAGAAGCAATTTGCTTGAGAAGATCATTCAGGGAATCTTGGCTGACCATGGCATCAAGATCAGTTCCTACAGTTCTGTGGAAGACTTTTTGTCTGAACGCGGATAATCCCGGGAGCAGGTTTTGAAATATCGAAATGCAAACGATATTTTTCCCGATGAACTGCTGGCGGAAATCCAAAAGTATTCGTCGGGAGAATTGGTCTACATACCTGAATCCGCAGAGAAGAAAAAAGCTTGGGGCGAAAAATCCGGCTCCAGAGATTTTTACATAAAGCGGAATGCCCGGATCCGCCAGCAGCACAGCGAAGGAAAATCCATTGCGGAACTGGCAGATGAGTTCGCGCTTTCTACGGACTCAATCCGGCGGATATTGTACAGGTAGAAAA
>JAKSTU010000098.1 GCA_024402435.1 Treponemataceae bacterium | reverse complement strand
GAATACCAGTTAAAAAAACCGTTGGTTTGGTATCGTTCAAAAGTTAAGGAGGATTTTCTTAAATGAAAAAATTTCTCGCAATTTTGGCAGCAGCAGCACTGATTACAAGTGTTTTCGCTGCAGAGCCTGCAGCAAACGTTGGTGTTGCAAAATTTGATGGTTCAGCATCTGTAAAATGGGGTGTTGATCTTGACACAAACAAAACTGGTTTCACAAATGCTGAAACAGCAAACTTTGAGTTTACACTGTTCGCAAAAGGCGACAAAGCAACAGCAAGTGACGCTGATGTTTGGGGCGAAATCAAAATCGAAGGTGGCGAAGTAAAGAACGGAGCTAGCGGAAGCGCAGCTGTTAAAGAAGCAAAACTGCACGTTGGTCCCGCATATATCGGTATCCGCGCAGGTGACGTAAAAGTTGGCGGAATTGATATCGTATCTGCAACAAACAGCAAGAACACAAAAATCGGTTCAGTTGGACAGGCAGAAACAGATGGTGTAACACTCGGTCTGAACCTTGATGGTGTTGCAAACTTTGCAGTAGATTTCCGCTCAGCTCAGGGTTATACAAACGACTATGCACTGGCTGCAGAAGTTGATGTAAAAGCTGTTGAAAATCTGACACTCAAAGCTGGTGTTGCAATTGATCTGGACAGCGACGTTAAACTGGCTGCTGCTGCTACAGCTGCTTACGAAATGGCTCTTACAGACGTATTCTATATCAAACCCCAGGTTGGATATACATATGCTGCTAGCAAAAACAACGTAGCATTCGGCCTTCTCTTCGGATGGAACAAAAAAGAAGATCAGGAAACAAACATCTACTTCGTAAAAAAGAACGTGTCAAACGGTGTTTCTGCTGAAGCAACAATCATCGACAGTAAAATCGCTCTGAACGCAGGTATCTGGGACTCAGCAACACTGATCGAAAACCTGACATTCGGTGCAGAATTCAATGTAGCCGACATCAAAGCAGCAGACAAAGGAACAGTTATTGTTGAAGCAAAATATGTTGCTGCTGTAGGTGAAGGAAAAGTAACACCCAAAGCTGGTGCAGAAATCAATCTTGGCACAAAAGTAACAGCAATCAAAGCTGGTGTTGAATGTGCAGGATTCGTTCCTTTCACAACATTCTCTGTTGACTATGCAACAACAGACATTGCTAACAAGAAAGGTACAATCGACCTTACTTGCAAAATCGCTTTCTAATCTAAGCTGATTAAACAAGCAAACTGAATAAGGGTCACCTGAAAAAGGTGGCCCTTTTTTTGTCCGCATTTGGAAGATCCTTCGACAAAAAACTTCGTTTTTATTGCTCAGGATGACACACTTGTTTGCTCAGGATGACATTGTGGGTGGCTCAGGATGACAAAGGGTGGTCCCTGAGGCCCTCGAAGGGACATTGTTCTGATTGGGTGGCAAGGTTGCTCATTCGCTGCTTTCCTGCGGGCTTCCGCTGGGGCTAGCTTCTGCACCGCTTTGCTTCCGCAAGGGGCTCCTGAGGCCCTCGAAGGGACATTGTTCTGCATTGAAGGATGTTTCGACAAAAAACTTCGTTTCTTACTGCTTTCGGGTTAATCTTCGGGAGACATTGCAGCAATGCGACGAAGATGGGAATAGAGAGTGCCGGTTGTGCAATGAAGACGGCGGGCTATTTCAACTTTTGGAATCCCTTGGGAAATCCATCGAAGAATTTTGTCTGAATGCTGGTCAAGTTTGTGGACGGCGTTGGGTTTGCCTTTGGGGCGGCCAAGTCTAACGCCTTCAGCTTTTTTGCGGCTCAACGCGGACTTTGTGCGTTCGCTTATAAGGGTGCGTTCAATTTCTGCGCTCAGCCCGAAAGAAAAGGCCAGAACCTTGCTCAGAATGTTGTCGCCCAAACGGTAATTGTCTTTGATTGTCCAAACCCGCACGTCTTTGTCCATCAGCTGATTGAGAATGCTCATGATCATGAACAGGTTGCGCCCCAAACGGGAAATCTCGGAGCAGATGATAGTGTCTCCGGGTTTGCTTTTGTCCAAAAGCCGCCCGAGTTTGCGCATTTTAGGTGATTTTGTGCCGCTGATTGTTTCTTCTACCCAGGAATCAACACTGATGTGTTCGGTGCGACAAAATTCCTGAATCAGAAAACGCTGGTTTTCAACTGTCTGTTTGTCTGTGCTTACGCGAATGTAACCGTATATCATAATGTGGAAATTGTATTGAAAACTGTGTGTGTAGTGGGAACACAGGGAAAGTGTCATCCTGAGCGGAAAAACAAAGTTTTTTTGTCGAAGGATCTTTTGCGGCGAAATGTCATCCTGAGCACACCCGCATTGTCATCCTGAGCGTAGTCGAAGGATCTGTACACAGCGTTATGTGAGTTTTGAAAGATGTTTCGACTTCGCTCAACATGACATGGGTGGACACATCACTTTGTTCACTTCGCTCAACATGACAACTAGTCAGTGTTCACTGCGCACACTGCGTTTGCTCCGCTCAACATGACAGCGGGCAGAAAGTGTAGACATTTGTCATCCCGGGGAATAATGTCATCCTGAGCGGTAAAAACAAAGTTTTTTTGTCGAAGGATCTGCACAAAGCGTTATGTGAGTTTTGAAAGATGTTTCGACTACGCTCAACATGACATGGATGGACACATCACTGCGTTTACTACGCTCAACATGACATGGGTGGACACATCACTTTGTTCACTTCGCTCAACATGACA
>JAKSTU010000097.1 GCA_024402435.1 Treponemataceae bacterium | reverse complement strand
AGCAGAAAAAGTTGTCATTCCGCGCAGAACAACATGGAAAAAGCCATTCTGTGCGGGCAGCTGGGAAAATGTCATCCTGAGCGGAGTCGAAGGATCTATAAAAGCAGTGATGCGCCTACGCTCAGCATGACAGATAAGTTGTGCGAGCTTTCGCGCTGCATGACATAACGAATAAAGATTGGAGGATAATATGTACAAAATTCAGACACTTAATAAAATTTCATCAGAGGGACTGGCACTTCTGCCGCGTGACGATTACGAAATCGCTTCAGAAATCCTGAATCCCGATGCAATCGTGCTCCGCAGCTTTGACATGCACTCAATGGAAGTGCCCGCAACTGTAAAAGCTGTTGCCCGTGCCGGAGCCGGAACAAACAACATTCCGATTCCTGAAATGACAGAAAAAGGTATCGTTGTTTTCAACACTCCCGGAGCAAATGCCAATGCCGTAAAAGAGCTGGTAATTGCAGCCCTTCTTTTTTCAAGCCGCCCCGTTCACAAAGCCGCTGAATGGGCAAAAACTCTGGCCGGAAAAGGTGACGAAATCCCTGATCTGGCAGAAAAAGGAAAAAGTCAGTTTGTAGGACCGGAAATCAAAGGAAAAACTCTTGGTGTAATCGGTCTTGGTGCTATCGGTGCAATGGTTGCAAACACGGCAATTTCTCTGGGAATGGACGTAATCGGTTACGACCCCTATATTTCAGTTGATGCAGCATGGAGTTTGAGCCGCGCAGTACACAAGGCAGAAAGTCTTGAATCACTGCTTTCTAAATCAGACTACGTTACAGTGCATGTGCCCCAGACAAACTCAACAAAAGGCTTCATCAACGCAGACCGCATCCGCATGATGAAAAAAGGCGTTCGTCTCCTGAACTTTGCCCGCGGCGGACTGGTTGTAAATGCAGACGTACTTGAAGCAATCAACAACGGTACAATTGCCGCTTTCGTAACAGACTTTGCCGATGAAGAACTGATGAAGAACGACAAGGTAATCTGTCTGCCGCATTTGGGTGCATCAACTCCCGAAGCAGAAGACAACTGTGCATGCATGGCTGTGCTTCAGGTAAAAGATTTCCTTGAAAACGGAAACATCGTCAACTCAGTAAACTTCCCCAAATGTAAAATGGACGCTGCAATTCCTGCAGGCGGAACCCGTCTTTGCATCACAAACCGCAATGTTCCCAACATGGTCGGTCAGATCACTACAATCCTTGCAGATGCAAAACTGAATATTTCTGCAATGGTCAACCAGAATCGTGCTGATGTTGCCTACAATATTATTGACGTAGAAAGCGTTGTAAGCGATGATGTGCTTGCAAAAATCCGCGGAGTAGACGGCATTATCGGCGTTCGCCCCATCGCAGGCTGATTTAAGGTTGCCTTTCCGCTCAGACACAGAGGTTTATGAATGAATGTCGAAGATTATACAAAGTCGGACATGAAGGAAATATATGCCGAGCGGTGCAAACGGCTTGCTGCCCATCTTGTTGAGCAGAATCTGGATGCAATTGTGTTCATTGACCGGGAAGGCAACCGTACTCCTTCAATCCGTTATTTTTCCGGTCATCCTTCCGATGCGATTCTCGTTGTTTCTGCAACCGGCGATTCCGTGCTGATTCCTTGGGACGTGAATCTGGCACAGGCCGTAGCTGTGGCCCACAAAGTGATTCCCTACACAAGCTTTGAGCGGCAGGCTGTTCCAGCAGTAAAAGGCGCTCTCCAGCAGCTTAAGATCACTGACCGCAAGCGCATAGAAGTTCCTCCCACAACTCCTTATCCGGAATTCCTTAAGTTTGTGGACGCATTGCCAGGCAATTACATATATTGCCGCGAAAACGGAGCCTATCAGTTTGTAGACAAAATGCGCGCCGTAAAAGACGAATACGAACTTGCCTGCATCCGCAGAGCATGTGCTGTTACGGACGGCATTGTGGACAAAATTGAAGCCGGTGTCCGCGGTGGAACAATTGTGACCGAATCTGACGCAGCTCTGCTCATAGAAAAAGAATTGCGCGAACATGGTTGTGAGGCCACCGGTTTTGACACACTGGCAGCAGGCCCGAGCCGCAGTTTTGGAATCCACTGCTTTCCTCCGTACACAAACGCGCCTTTCGGAACCACAGGGCTTTCAATTCTGGACTTCGGCGTAAAGTACAATGGTTACACCAGTGACGTTACCATGACCATTGCACGGGAACCGCTTACCCAGGAACAGAGCGAGCAGTTGGAACTGGTGGAAAAAGCGTACGACGAAAGCCTCAAACTGTATGAAGGTCAGTTGGCTGTACGTGCGCCTGCCATGAAAGCTGAGTCCATATTCACCAAAAAAAAGAGAAGCATGCCCCATTCTTTGGGACACGGAGTAGGGCTTGAATGCCACGAATATCCGGTTATCCGGGTGCGTACCGATCCTGAAAACCTGTTTCAGGCCGGAATGGTTGTAACTTGTGAGCCGGGACTTTATGATCCGGACTTCGGCGGCTGCCGTCTTGAAAATGACGTGCTTATTACTGAAACGGGCTGCGAAGTGCTGACACACTCACGCATTGTCCGGATTAAGGACTGATAAAAAAAAGCTGTTCGCAGTGCCGTTTGAAAATCCAGTCGGTACAGTGTGAACAGCTTTTTCTTTTTTGGCTGGCCAATCTTCAGAGTGATCCGGCCGGCTCAGCTTTTCTTTGTTATTTCAGAATTTGCGGAAACGGTTGTAGCGTTCGTCTGCAATCATTTCCGGTGTCTTGAGATTCATTTCCATCAGGAATTTGATAATCTCGTCTTTCATGTATTTTGAAGTTTTTTCAACTTCGCCTTCTTC
>JAKSTU010000096.1 GCA_024402435.1 Treponemataceae bacterium | reverse complement strand
TCCATGTAGTATTCATTACACGACGCTCTTCTGGAGAAAAGCCTTTATATACTCCGCCCCACTGATTTCTGAACATTGGAGAAATAACATCATAAGGATACAGAGAACCTGTCTTCAGCACTGCTTCACCTTTTTCCACTTTATTCATAAAGCTGCCATAACGTTCTCCATCGTTACGGGCAAAAGCCTTACGATATTTGAACAGGGCCTTAGAAGTCTGCTTTTCATAATCAAAGGAATAATCTTTTGTACGAAGATTGTTCTCAATAATTTTGATTTTTGCCCTGAGTGCAGAAAGCAGCTTGCGATACTGAGCACAGTTCATTCCCATGTAAGTAGCAATCGTTTTTGCAGTTTTAACAACAGCCTTGTCACTTGCATTGATTGAAGGAAGCCACTTTCCAAGAAGTGATACTTCATTTTCTTCTTCAAGAGCTTTCTGATCCTTAAGAAGCATACTTTTAATGGCTTCAAGAACATCCTTTTTGGCAGGAGTTTCAAGAAGGCACAAAAGATCATCATAGCGGCCAAATTCAGCAATGAAACCGATATTTTTTACCACTGATTCTTTATGATTTTCAGAGAGCGCTTTAAGCATTGTTCTGAAAGTTTTTCGCTCCCCAAGTCCTCCGCGAACATCACGAAGATAAAAAAGAATCTTCAGCGCAATGTCAGGATTTTCTGCATATGCCTTCATAAAAATTGCCTGAACACGGTTTTTATCAGCATCACGGAGTGCACCACCAAGAGCAAACAAATCAAGACAATCAGACTGTGTTGAAGAAAGTGTTACAGCTCCGTTTTCTGTAAATGTACGGTTTGCTTCATTTTTCAAGAGCTCTAACATCTGCGATGTTGACATCTGCGGTGTTTGTGTATTCATATTTTTCCTCCGTTTTTCAGGGCGTATCCGGCTCAAAGAGCCGGCCGGCAGTTCCGACCTTCGCTATCCGCTCACCGTCCTCACAGCCTGCAGGCAGTCTGCTCCGGTCGGCAAGGGGCTCCATTGCCTTACGCATCAGTTTCAAAAACAAGGTTCGTGGCAGTGATCGCGTTCTGCACGGCATTTTTTGTATTGGTCACCTTCCAATATTGTAGGCGCAAAATTAATTGCAGTCCGAACCTTTAACAAAGTTCAAGTTTGCGAAGCAGGAGTCGAACCTGCGGAGCTGTCCCCAAGAACAGTGATTACCAGTTAATCCATTCTCTTAGCTTAATTGCTGGTTGAACTTTTATGCTTCAACAATACACATTGGGAGGGAGAATTTCTTGGAAAAAAGTTTGCGAAATACAAAAAAAATAACTCCACTTACGCCGAAATCCTGACAATAAATCTCGGTGCAACAAGTTGCAAGCGATTTATTGTCAGAACTCCGGCTACGTTCCGTTATTTTTTTTTATTGCTCACAAAACCCCACATTAAGACTATTTTACTGTTCCGTTTTTATATAATTCATCTAATGTGATTGCCGAAATCCTGATAATCCATTTTTCGAGAATATAATGAAGAATTTATTCGGTTGTGTGATGCATAAATCTGTTCAGTGTTTTTCAAAATCGAACACAGGGATTTCGTCGGGAAGAAAAATCAGGAATTTGTTGTACTTTTCAATCCAGGTTCCGTCGTCAACCCACATTGGTGCCATCAGGAGAACGTACAGCCACATTCCTTCGGTGTTTTGGAATCCGGCTTCATCAAGGATTTCAAGTACGGTAACTTTCATGCCGCCTTCGTGATTCAGAGTCCTATAGATTACAGGTGCAGAAACATCTTTTTCTGTGCGCAGATCAATTTCACCCCGGATTCTGAATGTGGACAAGGCTTCAATTTCAGAATGATCATACAGAATGAATCTGTGGGAATGAGCAGATGCACAGGTGCATGAAAAAACGAATAAAAACAGCAGAAGCATTCTTTTTGTCATTTTCTTTTTCTCATAAACTCTCATCGCAAAATGAGCGGATTATTTTCTATAAACCACTGCGAATGATTTTTCTTTTACTATTTCAGTTACTTCAATGTTTTCAAAGCCTGCCTGCTTTCCAAGTTCCACCAGTTCATCCGGTTCGAATTTCTTGAATCCTTTGTCAGCCATTTTTGTTCTTGAAAGCCATTCTTTTGTGTAAACCGCATTGACAAAGCAGCCGCCGGGAACAAGGCAGCGACGGATTTCTGAAAGTCCTTTTACTGTGCTAGACCAGAAATAAACTGTATTGATGGAAGAAACTGCATCAAAAGTATTGTCTTCAAAACGCAGATTGCAGCAGTCGCCAACTTCAAGTTTAAGCCGGTTTTCCTGCAGGGCTTTTTTGTTCCGCTTTTCCGCAAGATTCTTCATGTCTTCAGAAATATCAATTCCATAAAGATTGCAGCCGAATGATTTGTCTGCCAGTTCAAGAAGGTATCCGTTTCCGTAGCCGATATCCAGAAGTTTGCGGTTTTTGTCCAAGGTCAGCAACGACACAGTTTTTCTGTACATTTTTCTGTTGATGATGTTCATGCATTTGCAGCAGACAAAACCGACAATTCCCCGCGGATTTCCGAACTGGCTTCCGATATATTCTGCAAGTTTACTCATACTTTTAATTTCGTCATAAAACCTGTCTTGTTGAGCAAAACAGCCCGGACTATGCCAGCGTGTCATGCCGGGCGGAAAAGCATTGTCAGCTTGGTGGGCGCAGCGGGCCATGACAAACCCGCCGTGTCATGCCGCACTTTGTCATGTTGAGCGGAACGAACGAAGTGAGTGAAGTCGAAACATCTTCACAAACTCACATAATCCTTTGTGCAGATCCTTCGACAAAAAAACTTTGTTTTTTATTGCTCAGGATGACAACTAGTT
>JAKSTU010000095.1 GCA_024402435.1 Treponemataceae bacterium | reverse complement strand
CTGCAAGATTCAAAGCGGTTTGCACAGCCGGGCTTTTTTTTTGCAGCGGGACAAGGGGCGCACAGCGGGTTACAAATCAGCGTTTCCATGAGTCCCTGTTACGGGGTTTCTTATGGCGGATTTATTTTGTGGCAACAATCCTTTCAGTTTCAATTATTCTTCGTGAAAAAATTCTGCCGAGCTGCTCACATCTTCCTTCGTTCTGTGGATTTTGAGCAAGGAAAAGAGGAATACTTTCTGTGATTTCATCCAAACTGCTGAAATCAAATTTTTCTGTTCCGCAGACTTTACGTATTTTAGCAAACTGGTCGCTCAGCGTTTTTCCGAATGGCTTTGTTTCCACATAATCCGAATCTGTCGCATCAGGATTGCGCAGTTCAAATGCAGAATTTTTGCAGAAAAATGAAGTTCCGGTATCAAAAACAGGAGCCATTTCCTGCCATTCCAAGGTATCGGGATTTCTGAGGAAACCGAAATTGTTCAGATGACGGTCTGTATTTGCAATAAGAAAATCCAATACGGACATTTTTGCAAAACTTTGTTTAATTGAATCAATGTTTTTCATGCCTGCACTTTCACAGGCTTTGAAAAGTCTTGTCAAAGAATCCGTATTGTTGTCCGGTTTTGCAGTTTTGAAAAGCGCATAAGCAGGAATCAGTTCAGAATTCGGACTGGCCATATTTCTGCACACTGAGTAAAACTCCAGCCTGTTCTTCCGGGCATGGGATGCCAATGTATACTCAACATGAGGAATTCCAAGTTTTTCGCAGATTCTGCTGGAAAGCACTTCATTGAACGGTTCCTGCTGAAATGTTTCTGATCCGCCTTTGACCAAATATCTTTCGCCGTTCTCAATTATCCATTTTTTTGGAAGCCAGCCGTCAACAGATGCATCCGGGGAGACAAAGCTTATGCTTCCAATATCAACAGGCGCAAAGTTTCCGGTGAGAATTCTGCCGATTTCTTCGGAAAAATCGTTGTCAAAGAAGTTTATGTTTTTACATTCAAGGACTTCTGTTCCGGAATTACCAATCCAGTAATGATCGCTCAAACTCAATCCGTGGCATTTTGAAAGGAGTTCCCGGGATGTTCTGACATGAAGTACTTCGAGTGTTTCTTTCAAATACTTCCTGTTTGCAGGGATAGCCCTGTTTGACCACCATGACCTTAAAGCTGCAAGAGGTTTCTCAGAATAAGAATCAAGAATTCCTACGGGAACATGGGATTCTGAAAAGATTTCGTTAATCCCGGTAATGAAAAAATCTTCATCCACATCAAAGGAAAGAACAGGTATGTTTTTATGGTACAAAAAAAATTCCATTTCCTTTATTCCTCTTCGCAAGTCATTGTTCACGCTTTTGGGGCGGGTGTAAAACTGTCAGACTTTGCAGCGGGACAAGCAGCGGGCTTTGCGGGCAGCGGGTCACAATTCCATCTCAAGCTGTGAAAGCACGCAGAGACAGTTTGAATAGTTTCTGCGCCAGTTCTCACGTCTGCAGACACTGTACATGTAGTCCACAAGGTACGAGATTGGAAACCCGCAGGCTTTGGGAAACAATTCCACGGGAATCGGTGCTGTCACCTGATGGATGTCGCCCCCGTCCGCGCCTCTCCAGACTGTCTCAAGGTCAAGCGGCTCACTTTCCTCAATCGCTTCCCATGTGGGAACCGTTCCTCTGACCATAGTCCTACGGATTTGGTCTAGTACGTATTCCTGGTCAAAGCCTTCCGGCATGCTGGTTTTTATCCAGCGTTCTGTGTTTGGCATTTTTTCCTCCTATATAAACTCCGCGTTAGCGGCTAGCCATGGATGGCGAGAATAATCAGTTTGCGAGCGCAACGCGCGAACAAACTGAAGTGATAAAAATTACACGGACGTAATTTTTATCACGCCTCCTGTAAACTGATTGAACTTTTCGCTTATTTTTTGTCGCCTTTAAAAACCCACACAATAAAGGCTATGAACAGAACTGCAACAATTATCACAATCGGGAGATAGGCCTTGATGATTAAGTAAGCGGCCCTGAGAAGAACCCTGATAAATTCAAGCACTGCCAATAACACACCGCAAAGTGGTCCGAAAATGGCAAGGAAAGCACCTTTGAGGAGGGGCCAGAATCCAATTACGAATGCTATTCCTGCTATGCCAAACAGTATTTCAAGAAGAACGAACATAAAAACCTCCAAAAATTGATGCGATGAAGTTTCGGAATGTCCTGTTCTGCATCGCTATCGTGTTTACAATGTAAACTTACAACACGAATAGGGACTTGTCAACTGAATTTTTTGTTTTTTTTAATGTACCACCTTGTCATGTTGAGCGGAGGCGCAGCCGGAGTCGAAACATCCCACGAAGCGTGATAATGCTTTATGGAGATCCTTCGACAAAAAAACTTTGTTTTTATCGCTCCGGATGACACACTTGTTCGTTCGGGATGACATGGAGAGTTTTTTTGGGAAAATCCGGGTTTTAAGACGGCAGCCCTAGGCGAGTGGGTGGTGAGCAATCATTCTTCCGAGGAAAAAGTCAGTTTTTGAAAAATCATTTTATATAATTCCTATGAACGGAATTCGTAAATTCATTTTGATGCATTTATTTGTCAAACCTTTTTTCACGATGAGTTTTCACGGATTTCTGATTGAATTGTCTTTTAGCCGGTTCAAGATGTATGCGCTTAAAGAGGAAGGAAACAGGAAATATTTTCGTGTTTTTTATTCAGAAACATCAAAATGCATAAAAAGGTTCTCAAAAAAGATGGGGAGAAAAAATTATTTTTCCGACATGAAATGGTATTCTTCTACATGCATTGCTGACACTCTCAGAAGTCTTGTAAATGATTTTTC
>JAKSTU010000094.1 GCA_024402435.1 Treponemataceae bacterium | reverse complement strand
CGGATTTTTCCAGATGGCAGGCGGAAAAGAAAAGTTTTCACCCGGCAAAGTGCTTTTGAACCCGGGAGTTCTTTCTGTTTTCATCGGACTTTTCCTGTTCCTGACACCGCTTCAGATTCCTTCAATCATTTTTGCACCGATTCAGAATCTTGCAGACATGAACATGCCTGTTCCAATGATCATCATCGGGTATTATCTGGCAAACATCACCAGCTTCAAAGTACTTAAAGACGCAAAACTGGTTCTTTCCCTTTTTCTGCGGCTGATCGTTGCCCCTTTGTGTGCCTTCGGCGCTCTTTATGCACTGGGGCTCCGCGGCGGCGTGCTCACGGCAGTAATCATTGCGGCAAGCGCACCGTCTGCAGCCAATACGGTAATGTTTTCCGTCATGTTCGGGCGGGACACGGAGCTTGCGACCACAATGGTTGCCCTTTCTACACTTTTTTCCATCATTACAATGCCGCTGGTAGTGGCCCTGACAATTGGCGGCTGATGCCCTTCTGCTTTTTTGGGTGCAGACAGTAATTTTTGCCGCATTCGGACTGTGGGCCTCTGCAAGCGATTTAAAAACACAGAAAGTCAGCCGCCGCTGCACTGTACCGATGCTGACACTCTGCATAATTTCCGGCTGTCTCGATTCTCCCGTAGCAACGCTTACCGGTGCCGCAACAGGTTTTCTTGTGTTCTGTTCTGTACGCCTTGTCACAAAAAACAGACTCGGTTTTGCAGACGTATTGGTTTCGGCGGCCACAGGTGCCTACCTGGGATTTGAAAACTGGCTTTATTCAACATTTGTTTCCTGCTTTGTCGCTGCTTTTGTTCTTGCCATAATGCTTTTTGTGCAAAAAAAAGGGACAAAGCAAACCAAAATCGCTTTTGTCCCCTTTCTTGTGGTGCCGGCACTTTTTACAGCACTGGCACTGCATTTCAACTTGTTCCAGTCTTTTTTCAGACGATGAACCGTCCGACCAAAGTATCCAGATCCTGAATATTGTCCTTTGTCCGTTCTGCCATCTGAGCAACACCCTGTGCAGAAGTGTTGATCTCTGCGGCACCGTTGGTCATTTCGTCCATGCTGTTAAGAACTGTCTGGGCAATCATCGTAAGGTTGTCAATTTCTTCATGCACTTTTGCGGAACTGTCCTGCATTTCTTTTGCATTCTGCTGAACCTGTGCAGTGGAAGAAAGAATGTCGCGGAGTGATTCCAGAACCTGTTTTGAAGCAATATCCTGCTCGTTCATGGCAGAATCGATTTCCTGAACCAGATTGTCAGTGTCAGAAAGTTTTTCGGTAATTGAACGGAAAGCGTTCTGGGATTCGTGAGAGGCCTGAACCATGTCACCGATTGTCTTGGTAATGTTCTTAAGTTCCTGACCGATGTTGTGGGACTGTTTGCTTGAGCTTTCTGCAAGACTGCGGATTTCGTCAGCAACAACACTGAATCCTGCACCGGCTTCACCTGCATGGGCGGCCTCAATTGCGGCATTCATGGCAAGAAGGTTTGTCTGGCTTGCAATGCGGTTGATTACGGAGTTTGCTTCAATAAGCAGCCGGGACTGTTCAGACATTTTTGCAACTTCCACATTTACGATTTCCTGTTTTTCGTGGCCGGTGCGCGTAACTTCAAGAAGTTCCTTGAACTGGTCGCTCATTTTGCGGACTGAATCAGAAACGGATGCAATGTTGCCCACCATCTGTTCAATGGCAGAAGATGAAGAATCAATTCCGTGACCCTGACTTTCGATTACACTTCCGAGACGTGTTACACTGTCCAAAGAACCGCTTACCTGAATATCCGCAGCATTTACGGCGTTCATCTGAAGTTCAGTCTGATGGCGCACACCCTTGATGTTTGCCATGATCTGGGCAATGGCGCTGGCAGACTCATGGGCGGCAGTTCCCAATGTAAGGCCGATTTCTTCCAAAGCGGACTGCTCAGCTTTAAGATCAATAATCAGGTTCTGCTGGCGTTCAAGGAAGGTGTCGATGTCGTTGCAGAGTTCGGCAATTTCATCGTTTCCGCTTACCTTTACGCGATAAGTCAGGTCCGTATCATCAGTGTCCTGGGCAAGATTGTGTATTGCCACCGAAGCTTTTTTGATCGGGTTTACAACAATGAGCCGGAGGACAAAAATCAGGATGAAAATGAAAATCACAATCATGCCGAAAAGAATGATTGAAACTCTTCTGTTTACTGTAGAAGTCGTTTGAGTCATTACGTCTTTTGGAATTGCAATGGAGAACATTACCCTGTCTTTGTCAGAATCAAGTTTTGCGGCAAGATAAGCGGCTTTGTATGCTTTTCCGTCAACTGAATTGTCGCCGAAATAAACTTCGCTCTGATTGTAGACCGCATTTGAAACTGCCGCATTGTCCAGCGGTGTGCCTACAAAGCGGTGTTGGGATTCAGAATCGATGATTGAAGTGGAAATTCGGGTTTCATCAACGAAAACAGAGAATTCACAGCCAAGAAGATCCTTGTAGTAATCAACTGATGTATTGGAAGAAAGTGTGTCTTCAAGAATGCAGTATCCTTTGAAGTCATTTCCCATGTTCATTTTGTTTATTGCAAGATAAGAAACTGTGTCCTGAATCAGGCTGACTTTGTAGACAGGACTTCTTGTTGCGGCAGTTTTGAAGGTAGCATTGTTTACAAAACGGTTTGCGTCAGCTACCACCGGCTCTGTTGAATAGATGATTTTTCCTGTCATGTCCACAAGATGAACGGCAGTAACAGAAGATGCTGTTCTGAAATTATCAAGAAAAGTGGCGATTGTGAACGTGTCTTTTTTTGCAAGAGCTGCCCTCAAATCTGCAGATTCGTTGAGCAGTTTTGAAGAATTGTAAAGACGTGTTCCCTTGTTTGCAAGATCTACAGTGAAGGTTTCGTACTTCTGCACCAGCTGGTCAACAAAATAGTCATCCAGTGAATTGGTAATGCTGCCGGAAATTGCAGCCAGCATGACTCCGGCAAGAACCGCAAAACATATGATTACAACGGCAAGTATTTTTCCGCTGATTTTAACAACTTTTTTTTTGGTTGAAGATGAGTTTTCGTTTTTCATAAAATCCCTCTGATTACATTTTACCACAAGATTTAAATTAGAGGAATTTAATTGTTTAAAAGCGGAAGTTTGGGAAGATGTTTCGACTGCGTTCGCCCTGCTCACTCCGCTCAACATGACAGGGGTGTGGAGGCAGGGAATAGGTGATAAGGGATATGGAATAGGTGACAGGTGAAAGGGAAATGGTGGCAACTGTCATCCGGAGCAATAAAAACATTGTTTTTTGTCGAAGGATCTATACAAAGCAGTTTTGTCATCCGGAGCAATAAAAACATAGTTTTTTGTCGAAGGATTTTTTGAAAAC
>JAKSTU010000093.1 GCA_024402435.1 Treponemataceae bacterium | reverse complement strand
GTCCATAGCACCACCGAAGAAGAAGTTGATGTTGTTGTCATCAGGTGAACCTGTGAAGAATTCGATGTAAGCAGGATCATCTGCTGTGCGTGTCTTCAGGTTCAGGTTTTCTACGAGGTAGTCACCCTGGATTGTACCGACTTTGTAGTTGTCGAATGTTGCATAGTATGTAACAGCATTGCTGTCCATAATAAGGCGGTCATAAGCAATAACGGGAATGCGTTTTGCTTTTGCATTGTCAAGAGCGCCCTTGAGAGCAGAACCGTTGATTGCGGCAATAACGAGAACTTTACAGTTACCTGTAATCATGTTTTCAATCTGAGCAACCTGTGTGGCAACTTCATTGTTTGCATACTGGAGGTCAACATCGTAACCAGCTGCTTCCAGCTGTGACTTCATGTTTGCACCGTCCTGGTTCCAGCGCTGCAAGTCTTTAGTAGGCATTGAAACACCAACTTTTACTTTTGCTGCAGCAGCTTCTGTTTTACCGCCAGCAAATACACTGGTAAGTGCAAGACAAAGAACCAGTGCAACAGCCATGATTTTTTTCATTTTAATCTCCTCGTTCCGTCGAAAGACAGAACATTTAAATGTGTGTTACGCAGTGAAGATGATTTTCACGCGTAAAGAAAGTGTAATCCCAACTTTTAAACTTTGTCAAACAAAATTCGTATTTTTGTGAAAAAGATAATTGTTTTTGTACTTTTCCGATTTTTTTTGAGACAGTTTATGGAAGATGTTTCGACTCCGCTCAACATGACAGGTTGTTCATGCTCAACATGACGAGTTTTGTCAGTCACCGGGTTCATTCGCGCAAGCGGACAAGTTTGTCAGTCACCGGGTTCATCTGCGCAACATTACAGTTTTGTCAGACACCGGGTTCATGCGCGCAATATGGCAGGTTTGTCAGCAATCGGGTTCATGCGCAACATGACGAGTTTGTCAGTCACCCTGGCGCTGAACGTAACTGACTTTCGGACGCATGACAATTTCCACACGGCGGTTTTTCGCGCGGCCTTCTTCTGTAGAATTGTCTCCGATCGGTTTTGTTCCGCCGTAACCTCTTGCTTCAAAACCAGACCCTTCAAGTCCGCCGGCTTTAAGGAGTGCGACAATGGTTTCCGCACGTTCGTAGGAAAGCTGCATCTCGCCGTCAGGCTTACCTACTGCAGCACAGTGTCCCTCAACAAGGAATGAATATTCGTCAATGTCTGCAATATCAACAAGTCTTCCGATGATTGCCGCAAGTCTGTCATTTTCTTCAGGAAGAAGTTCAGCAGAATCAGGGTAGAAATTCAAATCTTCAATTGAAATGTGGATTCCGTCCGATTCGTCGGAAATGCTTACGTCATCAATTTTGCGCTCATAATGGAACTGTTCCAGCTGATCATAAACCGTGTAGTATGAGCGGTTCTTTTCAGGCGCGCCTACTGCGTGAAAAAGCATTTCTTCGTCCAGGAGGATTACGATCTTTCCCTGTTTCAGAAGCTCAAGGTTTTCAGGAACGGAAAGAATGCGGAGCGCATCATTGCGGGAAATGACAGGATCAGTGCGGAATGTTCCGAAAATCTTACGGGCAGAAATCCTGAGGGGAGAAATCCCTACCCTGTCCTGATAAAGACTTTCGTCATCACTGGAAGAATACACGACAATTCCGCTTTTTCTGGCCGCATCTGCATTCATCATGTTGCGCTCGTAAAGAAGCTCCATTGTTTCATCCCAAATTTTCGGGAAAAAGCATGGTTCCCCACGGGCTTCGACAAATTCTCCCTGAACGGGAAGGTTTCCACGTGCGTCAATAATGATTCCCGTATATTGTCTGGATGCAACTGTTTCAATGGGCAACGTGGGTGAATAGGGCGTATTGTGTTTCACCATCAGTGCACCTACCTGATTCAGGCTGAAAGAATGATCCACACTGATTGTTTCAAGATCAGAAGAAAAAACAGCCGGTTTGGAATTTCCGCCGCTCATGACGGAGGCAATCTGATCCAAAGTAATGGAACTTTGAAGAACCATGTCTGCTACAGTACTTGCAGAATCGACACGCAGAGAAAGAAAAGGATCTTTCAGAAGAGAGGGAATGAGAGACTGAATGCGCCGTGCGGCACCACTTCTGAGAGACGGCAGCGGCAAAGATGTATTCAGGTTTTCAAGGGAAATGTTTGACAGAAACTGCTGTTGTTCCCAGTTGACCGTGCTTGATGACTGGGCGTTCTGTGAAAAAATCACAGTTGAAGTGAACAAAAGTGTAAAAAGACAGACGGAAAAACGTTTGAAATTCAAGAAAAACTCCCTGTTCATGCCGGCAAAAAATGATGCCCTGATGGCACAAAATTACTTTGTCACTGAATTTATCGGCACAAAAAGTTTTGTCCCGATACGCAGAATATCATTTTCTTTGATATTGTTTTCCTGACAGAGGTCTTTTACTGTTGTTCCGAAGCGGCGCGAAATTCCCCACAAAGTGTCTCCCTGCTTGACAACGTAAATGTCTGCAGAATACACGTCCAGAGTTTTGAGGGCAGAAGAAACAGACGGAGCATCCCTTGAAAGCACACGGAGATCGTAGTGCTGTGCATAAGGTGTTACTGAGTATAAAAGTCCCGGATTAAGGAATTTGAACGTTTCGTATTTTATTCCGGTTGCTTCTGCAAGTTTTTCCAGATCAACCTGGCGTTCAACGGGGACAGTTGCAAATTCAAAATCATATTCATCAGTGTACGGAGGAATATCAACTCCGTACCAGGCACTGTTGGTTATAAGATCTGCAACGGCCAGAAACTTGGGAACGTAATTTTTTGTCTCCGTCTTAAGAAGCCCCGCATCGGCAAGCTGCCAGAAAGTTTTCAGGCCGGAAGACGCAATCAGACGCGACAGACCGCCAAGTCCCATGTTGTATGCAGCAAGAGCCAGGCTCCAGTCACCGAAATAATTGTAGTTTTCCTTCAATTTTTTGAGGGCGGCATCGGTTGAACTCCAGGGATCTTTGCGCTGGTCAATCCAATCATTCTTCATGAGATAGCCGCCAATGCTGTTTTCCATGAACTGCCACAACCCTACTGCACCGGATTTGGACACAGCTTTGTAATTGAAATTGGATTCGATTACAGGTAGGAATTCAAGACACTGAGGCATTCCGTATTCTGCAAGTTTTTTGCGGATATAGGGACGGTAAACCTGGGCAGTGTTCAGAATGTCTTTAAGCCATGAAACGCCGAAATTCGAAGAAAATTCAGAAATGTATTTGTCTATGAGCTGATGGGAAGGAAAGTCTATTTCAAGGGGAAAATATTCTGCCGCGGGCAAGGGGGCTGATTCCTCAGGCTGTTCATTTTCTGATGGTGCGACAAGTTCTGCGGGTGGGACCGGTGATGCGGTCTCAGAAACAGGGAGTGCTTCAATGGGCTCGGCAGGTTCTGC
>JAKSTU010000092.1 GCA_024402435.1 Treponemataceae bacterium | reverse complement strand
AAAATGCCTTCAGAAGCAGAACTGAATGAAATCCTTGAAGCCGGAATTTATGCTCCGAGCGGAATGGGAAAACAGCCGGTAAAAATCATTGCAGTAACCAACAAAGAACTGCGTGATAAAATCAGTGCCGAAAATGCAAGAATCATGGGTGTTCCGACAGACCCGTTCTATGGTGCGCCTGTAATTCTGGTTGTTATTGCTGATAAATCCAGCAGAACTTATCTTTATGACGGATCTCTTGTAATGGGAAATCTTCTGAATGCTGCAAAAAGTGTAGGGCTTGGTTCCATTTGGATTCATCGTGCAAAAGAAGAATTTGAGTCGGACTTCGGAAAGCAGATTCTGAAAGATTTGGGAATCGATGGCGACTATGAAGGAATAGGTCATGTTGCTTTGGGTTATGCCGATGCCGACGGAGAACGCCCTGCTGCAGAAAGAAAGCAGATGGTTCACTGGGTAAAATAACCGGGGTAACGGATTAATTTGTTTTGCGGATTTGTATGCTGCAGATCCGCTCTGATGCAGGAGCACAAATCATGGCATTGCGTATAGAACAGGGTGACATTACAAAATACAAAGTTGATGCGATTGTGAATGCGGCGAACAATTCGCTTTTGGGCGGCGGCGGAGTGGACGGTGCCATTCATCGGGCTGCGGGGCCTGAACTGCTTGCCGAATGCAGAACTCTTGGCGGCTGTCCGACAGGTATGGCAAAGATTACAAAAGGATACAATCTGGATGCCAAGTTTGTAATCCATACTGTGGGGCCGGTTTATGATGAAAACCATGCAGAAGAATGTGAACAGCTTTTGCGAAGCTGTTATGAAAATTCAATCAGGCTTGCAAAAGAAAAGGACTGCAGAAGCATCGCGTTTCCTTTGATTTCCGCCGGCGTTTATGGCTACCCGAAATACGAAGCCTTGAAAGTTGCAGTGTCAGTCATCGAAAAAAATGCTCCGGATCTGGACGCTTGTCTTGTGCTCTTTGACCGCGAAGCCTTTGACATTGCGAAAAAGTTTTTTCTGTAAAAGCATCGTGTAAAAAAGAGTGCAAAAAACGGCGGCCGGTACTTCGCCGGGAAAGATTTTTCGACAAAAAACTCCGTTTTTTAGTGCTCCGGGTGACAGGTTCGCTTTGGTACCACCGGCTTTGTCATGTTGAGCAGCCCGAACGCACTGAGCGCACAACCCCACAGTCATGTTGAGCGCACAATCCCACGGTCATGTTGAGCGCAGTCGAAACATCTTCCCGTTACTTCGCCGGGCTTGACAAATGGCCAAATGGCTATTAAATTATAGACAGGAGGCGGTCATGGTGCAATACGCTTACACGAACAATGTGTGCACACGCCAGCTGATGGAAGGAATTCAGCGAGTCATGTTTGCAAAAGTGGCAAAAGAAATAGCTATGATTCCGGAAAAAGATCTTGCAGAGATTTCCGGATTAAGTCAGCGTACTATTTCACGCATGGCTGATGATCAGCTTTTGCCTCCGCAAAGTGCAGAAGTCATCATTTCCATCATGCGGACTTTCCAGCGGGCAGTGGAAGTTTTTGAATCGGAAGAAATGGCGCACAAATGGCTTAAAACAGCGTTGCCGGTTTTGGGGAACCAGACTCCTCTGCAGGCTGTTTCAAACCGGTTTGGAGCAGAACTGGTGCTTGATCTTCTTGGAAGAATTGAACACGGAGTTTATTCATGATGACATTTCCGAAAAATCATTTCTGCAGGTGCCCTTAATGCTTTTGTACCGGATTGCAAAAAAAGCATACATCGAAGATCTGTCAGGTTTAGGTTCCCGTTTGTACGGCGGCCGGTGGAATGAAAAAGGGTACAGCGCAATTTATACTTCGTCGTCTTTGTCACTGTGTATGTGCGAAACACTGGTTCATTGCGAAAAATCTGTTATTCCTCACAATATGTTTTTTTCAGAGATGGAAATTCCCGATGAACTGATTCCTGAAGATTTTTTTGAAGCGTCTCCCGAAGAAGAACCTTCCATAGCGGGAACAAAATGGCTTAAATCAAAATCCGGCGTGGCAATAAAAGTGCGTTCCGTAATACTGCCTTCTCCATACGAAAAGGATTTTAACGTGATTTTGAACCCGGAACACCCGGATTTTGCCAAACTGACTGTAAAAACAGTGATTGAATGCCCCTTTGATTTAAGATTGTTTTAGTTGGGGAGCTTGGGCTACAAATTTTGCAGAAATGCTCCGTAAATCCAGCCTGTGTAATCGCAGTTGTCATAAATGAAGCCGTTTATTTCACAGTAAGAAAAATCAACACGGTACCAGAAATCGTTCCACTCGCCGATTTTTTGCTGCGGCCCTTTTTCAAGAATCGTTACAATGGAACCGGCATTGATGTAAGTTTCTTTTTTTATGGTTTCAGGATCTGATTCAATACATGTACCGTCATGGGTTACTTTTGCGACTTTATTTGATTCAAAACTGAAAACAGAAGCGATTCTCTTCCAGGTTTCAGTTTTTCCCTGTGCCGATACGGATATGGTTTCAGAATCGTTTATTGTTACCGATGCCGAAAAACCGTTACTGCATGAAAATTCACACTGATCGGGATTTTTCCATTCAACGGAAATGATGTTGTATGTGATGTCATGGAATGTGAATGTACTTGGCTCAATACGGTTGTTCTGCATGTTGTAAATCACGCTGATTACGCATGCATCATCTTTTACCGCTTTTGCTTTTTCGTGGAGCCCGGAGCCATAATAAATCAGTTTTTCATTTTTCAGGTTTTGGAATTGGGATTCTGTACACCATGTGCCGTCAAAAAACAATTCGGACAATGAATCTTTTGCAGTCATGCCATAACCTGCTTTTAGGGGAACGGCATCAAAAGCTTCTCTTTCAGACAATAGGTCAGCGTAAGTTTCCTGTGTATTTTTCGTGACATATTCGCCGAAAATCCAGCATACAGGCCAGCCGGCAGCATTGATTCTGTACCAGACATTGCTTTTGCCGTCTGCAGTTTTCAGCTCGGACTGATCAATAATCTGTATTTTGTCGCCGGTATTCAGTTTTCCGTAAATTGTACCTGAAGTGTCAGGCGTCCGGCGGATACGGACATTTGAATCGTTTACAACTGCATCCGGGTTGTTTACAGAATGACCGCCAAAACGATGAAGTTTTGTCATGTTTGTGTAAGGACTGTTTTCCAATTGCAGAGTGTCTTCATCAATAACAGTGACAAAGCATGTTGCAGCATCGTCGCCTGCTCTGCCCGCATTTGTAACATCGTCCATGTCAAAAGAATAAGTAAACTGAAAAGAGGTTTCGGAAATGGCGGCAGCAGAAAAAATCCATGCAGGTCCGCCAAGTCCGCTTACTCCAAAATATCCCCATTCGTCTGGCGCGGAAGAATTGTTTTTCTCCGGAAGTTTGAAAGAAACAATGTCGTACACGCTTGTATATGGGCTTTTTTCTTTTACCAGATACTGAAATATTTCGTCGTCAATCCAGCTGGAGCCGGAAAAATGCTGAACATCAAGAGCAAAAATTGCTGA
>JAKSTU010000091.1 GCA_024402435.1 Treponemataceae bacterium | reverse complement strand
AAAGATGAAATGTATTGGGCTTTTGAACAGCAGTAAAATGCCCCAAAATTATATACATGCGGAACATGTAGTTTTCCGCAACAAAGAGAAGAGATGAACTTTACAGAATTCCAACTCAATGCTTCACTGATGAAAGGCATTGAAAACGCAGGTTACACAACCTGCACACCTGTTCAGGAACAGGTTCTTACTACCGGAAGATCCGGTGACGATTTGTATGTACAGTCACAGACTGGCACAGGAAAAACAGCAGCATACCTTATTCTTATGCTGGAACAGATGCTTTCAAAACCGGAACTCAACGGCAAAAAAGCACTGATTATGGTTCCCACCCGCGAACTGGCAGTTCAGGTGGAAGAAGAAGCAAAAACTCTTGCTTCCGGAACAAGTCTCAAATCCTTCAGTTTTTACGGTGGCGTGGGCTACGAAAAGCAGAAGGACATGATCAAAAAAGGCATCGACATCATGGTGGGAACACCGGGCCGACTGATTGACCTGCAGGAATCCGGAGCGCTGGATCTGTCTGACGTTGCATTCCTGGTAGTGGACGAAGCAGACCGCATGTTCGACATGGGATTTTATCCTGACCTCCGCACACTGATCAAAGTTCTGCCCTCTCAGGAAAACCGGCAGACAATGCTTTTCAGTGCAACACTCAACACCTATGTCAAAAACCTGGCGTGGGAATACACCTGTGACGCAAAAGAAATCACCATTGAACCGGAACACATTACAATAGAAGAAATCGATCAGATTCTGATTCATGTTTCAAGTGACGAAAAAACCAAGCTGCTTATCGGAATCCTCAAAAACGAAAAGCCGGAAAGCGTAATTATCTTCTGCAACACAAAACGCTCCTGCGAAGTGATTGCTAAACGTCTTCAGATGAACGGAATCAATGCCCAGTTCATCATCGGGGATCTGCCCCAGGCAAAACGTCTGCAGGTTCTGGCAGACTTCAAGAGCGGTGCAGTTACATGCCTTGTTGCCACAGACGTTGCAGCACGCGGAATTGATGTTGATGATCTGGCAATGGTCGTAAACTATGACCTGCCCAACGAAGCAGAAAATTATGTTCACCGCATCGGACGCACAGCCAGAGCCGGAAAATCAGGAAAAGCATACACTTTCTGCAGCGAACAGGATGTATACAATCTGCCTGCAATTGAACGCTACATTGACAAACCGATTCCTGCAAGCATGGCTACAGAAGACATGTTGGCACAGGACGCATCAGAAGGCGTTTACATCAAGACTGACCGCTATGACGATGATGAAGAACGTCCTCGCGGCAGACGTGACGGACACAGAGACGGCCGCCGGGGTGAATCTCGCGGACGCGGTGAAAGAAGTTACGGAAGTGACAGCCGTGGCAAAGGCCGCAAAGACAGAAACGGCAAAAATGACCGCCGCTCAGATCGCCGTGACAGATCAGATTACAAAACAGAACGCAATGATGCATTTTCTGCAGAACTTGCAACACTGTCTTTTGAAGAGCGCATGAAAATCTACAAGGAAAAATACGCTTCAAAAGCAAATAGTGCCGCTCCTGATTCAGCAGCAGCCGGCGCCAATGCAGTCCCCGAAAAATCACAGTCACCCAAAGCAAAAGACGGTGCAAAACGCAACAACGGCAAAAAAGGCGGAAAAAACCAGAAGCCCAAGCAGAACGAAAACAGCAGAAAAACTGACAACAGAACAGAAAACAAAGCTGCTTCTGCAAAAACCGGTACAAACAAATCATACAAATCATACAAATCAGAAAAGCCGGTACAGAATGCTGCAGTTCAGACACCAAAAACCGCAGAACCCAAAAAAGGCGGAGCCGGTATTCTTGGAATTATCCAGAAACTGTTCGGCAAAAAAAAGTAAGGCAGGTAAAAGAGCTATATGATTTCAGTTTCAGATGTAAGCCTTAAATTCGGCGAACGCACACTTTTCAAAGACGTAAACCTTAAGTTTACACCCGGCAACTGTTACGGCATTATCGGTGCCAACGGTGCAGGAAAATCAACATTCCTCAAAGTTCTTGACGGTGAACAGGAACATGATTCAGGTCAGATTTCCATCACTCCCGGCGAGCGTATGGCAGTTCTCCGCCAGGATCACTTTGCTTTTGACGAATACTCTGTAAAAGACACTGTAATGATGGGCTTCCCGAAGCTCTACGAATGCAGCAAAGCCCGTGACGAAATCTATGCAAAAGAGGATTTTACCGAAGAAGACGGAATCAGATCTGCTGAACTTGAAGGTGAATTCTCAGAGCTGGGCGGTTGGGAAGCAGAAAACCAGATTGAACAGATGCTCAGCGGTCTGGGTCTTGAAGAAGAATACCATGACAGCATGATGAACGAACTTGACGAAAGCCGCAAAGTCCGTGTTCTTCTGGCACAGGCTCTTTTCGGAACTCCTGATATTCTGCTCTTGGACGAGCCTACCAACGGTCTTGATCTGGAATCAATCCAGTGGCTTGAAGACTTTCTGATGGAATTCCCCAACACAGTTATTGTTGTAAGCCATGACCGCCACTTTTTGAACACTGTCTGCACTTATATCTGTGATATCGACTACGGAAAAATCAGTCTTTTTACCGGAAACTATGATTTCTGGTATCAGATGAGTCAGATCATGCAGCGTCAGGCAAAAGACCAGCAGAAAAAACGCGAAGACAAAATGAAGGACCTCAAGGAATTCATTCTGCGCTTTGCATCAAATGCAGCAAAGAGCAAGCAGGCCACAAGCCGCAAGAAGATTTATGACAAACTGGCTCTTGAAGAGCTGCCTGTTACAAGCCGCAAATTTCCTTATGTCAACTTCAAACCGGACCGGGAAATCGGAAACAATGTCCTCAGGGTTGAAAAACTTAACTACACTACACCGGAAGGCGTACAGCTGCTTAAAGACTTCAGTCTGACTGTAAACCGCACTGACAAAATCGCTTTTGTCGGACTGGAACACAAGTCAAAATCTGCTTTCTTTGACATTATTGCAGGAGTTCTGAAGCCTACTTCCGGCGAAGTTTATTGGGGACAGACAGTTACCAACACATACATGGGCATTGACAATTCATCCTACTTCAACAATGACCTGAACATTACTGACTGGTTGCGCCAGTATTCTCCCGAGCAGGACGATGCTTACGTGCGCGGATTCCTGGGACGCATGCTTTTCAGCGGCGACGAATCTCTCAAACCGGTAAAAGTTCTTTCCGGTGGTGAAAAAGTCCGCTGTATGCTCAGCAAGCTCATGCTTTCAGGCGCAAACGTTGTTATCCTTGATGAGCCGACAAACCATCTTGACTTGGAAGCAATCACCAGTTTGAACGACGGCCTTGTACAGTTCCCCGGAGTTGTTCTGTTCAACAGTCACGACCATGAGTTCATCAGTTCAATTGCAAACCGCATCATCGAAATTACTCCCGGCGGTGTAATCGACCGTATGATGCCTTTTGATGAATATCTTAAGGATGAACAGGTAAAACAGCTTCGCGAAGATTATTACAAAGACAGCGGAAAAAAGATCAAGTTCAACATCTGATTTCATACGCTGATAAAAAAGCTGTCCGATTTATGAACCTGTCGGACAGCTTTTTTTTTGTCGAAACATGACA
>JAKSTU010000090.1 GCA_024402435.1 Treponemataceae bacterium | reverse complement strand
TTCACTTCCAGAGAAGGCGGTGTGTTGTCCAGAGTCACCGCATAAGTGTTATTATTAGCATGGCCTGACATATCACTTGCAGAAATCTTGATCTGCAGTGAGCGGGAAGCCAGCTGCTCAACGTTCAGAGTTGCCTCATAACCTGTGTAAGTTTTTCCGCCCTCTTCTATTGTTCCACGTGCAACGGCAGATTTTTCATAATAATCGGCCTCTGTAGCTGTATCGCCTGTGTTTTTGTCGATGCTGACTGTTACTCCCTGCACAGAGTTTTCATCAAACACATACTGACGAACCTGAAGGTTTTTGTTTTCACCACCAACTGTAATTGCACCCAGGCCAGAAACCCATTCATCCTCATCCGTAAGACGGAATTCTGTCTTGAGAACTGTTGGGGCATTGTTGTCTACAGTCAAGTAAAGTCTTGTATCGTAAGGAGTTTTGTTTGTTTCTTTTTTCGCTCCGCCTGCATAACCAGTTTTTGTACCGATTGCATTTCCATCATTATCTTTCAGGGTGATTGAATTCAAAGAGTAAGTTTCGTAAACACCTGTTTTGAATGTTGTACCAGCAGTATCTTTTACAACGAATTCAATCTCCTGATAACCGTCCCCGTTCAGTTTAAGGGTCCAGTTGTAATTTTTATACTTGAACTGTACATTCTCAGAAATGTCCTCTCCGGCTTCGTTGTATACCTTCATTTCGGCAATACCGTCATCATCATTTACAGTACCGATCAGAGTACTCTGATCCTTAATTCCGGAAACATTGTCTTTACTCATGAAGCCCTTGTCAGTTCCCCAGATAGAAACGTTTGTGAGCGTAATAATCGGTCGGTCCGCATCCTGATTAATCGTGTATTTGTATACATCGGTTTCAGTTGTGTTGCCGGCTTCGTCCTCTGCTACTGCTTTTACATAAAGGAATGTACCGTCAGTGTATGCGGTTGCAGTGTCTAAATGCACATTCCAGTTGTATCCCTCAGTGCCGTCAAATGAACCGATTGAACTCCAAGCCTCTGCGTTATCTGCGGCAAAATCTTCCGCTGTGGCAACATTCTGACAATAAACCGTAACGTTTTTAAGAGCTGTATCTCCTGCACGTCCGATTATATCGATTTCCTTGTTGAGTTCTGTTCCGGCGGCAGGTGAAGTAATGCTCACAGTCGGCGGCACATTGTCAAATCCGAAGGGAACGCTTGTTACTGTTGTTTTTCCGACATTATCAATTGCCTGAACATAAATCGTTCCGGCAGCAGTAATTTCGCTCTTGTCGATTTTTGCCGTATAGGTTTTTTCACCGTTTTCACCGTCTGTTGCAGCAGTAATCAATTTATCGTTTGCAGAGAAATCGCTGTTGTTGAGCTGAACCTTTATTCCGCTGAGTCCGCTGTGCACGTCTTTTGCAGAAACAGTTACGTTTACACCTGATTCTCCGTTCACTGTCTTTCCTGATTCAGGAGAAGTGATTGAAACACCGGGAACCGTAAGGTCAATCTGTATTCCGGTTACTTCAGTTGTACCAACGTTTCCTGCGCGGTCTGTCGCCTTGATTTTGACAGTGTATGTTCCGCTGTTTGTGAATACCAGTTTCTTTGAGAATTCTACTTCTTTTTCGACCGCTGTGGTTGCAGTGTCAAAACGAGTCCAGGTGTTACCGCCGTCCAGACTGTATTCCACTTTGTCCAGTTCGTAATTGTCTGTCAGGATTCCTTCAAAATCCAGTTCGCCTGTACCGTACCAGCCGTTTGTTGCATCGGCTGCCACAGTTGTTACGCGCGGTTTTTTGTCATCTTCCGTTTTGAAAACAGGAGCTGTCAGGTCGTAAACAATTGAACGTTCTACGCTGCGTGTGTTTCCAGCAGTATCTGTTGCTGTAACTGTAACAGAATATGTTCCTTCACCGGGCATTGCAGTTCCTGCAACAATTTCACTTGTCCAGTCAACACTGGTTTTTATTGTGTCATCATCTGTTGTTTCTGTTTCTGAACCGTTTGTATAAGCTGTCAGTACATAGGGAGAAGCAAGTGTTCCGCCTGCTACAGAAAGTTTTACACTTTCCAGCATGTTGGTATCTTCTGCTGTTCCTTTCATAGAAACGCTCTTGTTGGTGTATTTAACATCATTACCCACAAGTGTTTCTGTAAGGGTGGGAGAAGATTTGTCAAAATAGAATGTAATCGGTTCCGTGGTGGAAGTGTTTCCAATCTTGTCCTGAACTGTAAAGCTCAGTTCAAGTGTTCCTTCCTGTGAGCCGGCATCAAGAGTAATGTCCTTTGTCCATGATGCTCCGTTATAATCCTCGGCCACAAGAGAAACTTTGTCCGCAAATATAATGTTGCTTCCGGTATTGTTCTTCGTGTTCTTGACAGTGTATGTAATTGTGGGTTTTTCTGCGCTTGCAGTATCAATACCCGCACCGCTGTCCATAATTGAACCTTTGATTGTGAACTTGCCTGTTGTTGTAATGGTTCCTTCAGCAGGACTGGTTACAGTAAGTGCAGGAGCTTCAGAATCGTAGTAAACATTGCAGCTTGAAGCGCTTGTTTTGCCTACTGCGTCTTTTGCTGTTGCCGTAATTGTAACCAATGTATTGGCTGTAATGTCAGCAGAACTGATTGTTGCTCTCCAGTTTCCGTCCGCATCCACACTGTCTGCAGGAATTTTCAAAACTGTGTCACCAGCTTTCAGTGTTACTGCAGCAGTGCTATCCAGTTTGTAAGAATCGCCTGCTGTTCCGCTGATTGTAATGCTTGTTGAGTCAGCTCCACCGAAGTAGTTTGTTCCGGCTGTCAGACCGCTTGCCAGTGCAAGAGCCGGTGCGCTCTGGTCCACGTCAAATACGCGGGCTGCACTCCATCCGCTCTTGTTTCCTGCAGCATCTGTTGCACGTACGTACAGATAGTATGTGCCTTCTGACAAAGCATCTGAACCTTCCGCAGCGGTGCCTGTTGCCAAATCTTTGTTGAAACTCCATGCTGTTCCGCTTGAAGCAAGTGTTGCTTCCTGAATTGCACCATCAGAAGGAGCTCCGTTTTCAGGAAGTGCGGCTGAAAGCAATGCATATTCAACTTTTGCAATTCCTACACCGCCCACATTGTCAGCAACTGTTCCGCTGAACTTGTAACTTGTACCGTTCAGAGCATTGTTTCCTGTGTCCGCGGCTGTTGGGGCTGTTATTGCAACTGAGCTGGGTGCTGTCGTATCGATTGTTACAGTTACAGTAGAAACTGCACTTGTCTTTCCTGCTTTGTCAGTTGCCACAACTGTATATGTGTATTCACCGTCTGCATTATGGTTTCCAACACTATCCGCTGTATAAGCCGTATCATCTGCGCTCAGCGGGAATGTGCCTGTCCAGCTTTCATTTTTTCCGGACACGGACATTGTTTTTGTAAGTTTTGTTCCGCCTTTATCCTGAGTGATTTCCACTTTCTCCAATGCATTTGTATCAGCAGCTGTTCCTTCCAAAGTAAACAGAGCACTGGCCTGCCGTGTACTTTCACCGGTTACAGAAACTGTCGGTTTGGATCTGTCAAAGTAGAAAGCTTTTGATTCCACTGCACCGGTGTTTCCGGCAGCGTCGGTTGCGCGGACGTAAATTGTACCGGCACCTTCTTTTGTCAGTTCCTCTTCTGTAACAAGAGCAATCCAGTTCTTTCCTGTTGTTGCCTCTTTCCATGAGTCCTCCGCACCTGTCAGACTGTACTCAATCTTTGCAAGTCCTGAATCGCCTACATCGTTGGCTGTTCCGCGGAAGTCAAAGGGCAGAACTGTGTCTTTGCTCTGTTCAGGTACACTTGTTATTTCTGAAATAACAGGAGCACTTACGTCAACTACGAATTCTACAGTTGTTGACGTACTGTTTCCTGCTTTGTCAGAAGCTGTAATGTTGAAACGCCATGTTCCGTTGTTT
>JAKSTU010000009.1 GCA_024402435.1 Treponemataceae bacterium | reverse complement strand
ACTGTTTCCTGCTTTGTCAGAAGCTGTAATGTTGAAACGCCATGTTCCGTTGTTTGCAGAATCTGTTCCTGCTTCAAAATCCTTTATTGCAAGGTCTTCACTCTTCACAACAGGATTGTATGTGATTGTTTCGTAATCTGTTGTTTCATTACCGTGAGTTGCAGTTACCTTGACTTTTTCAACACCGATTTCGTCTCCCGTTTTTCCGCCGAAACTGTATGTACCCTCGGCTTTCAGGTATGAAGGTGCTGCTGTAATTTCTGTGATTGAAGGAGCTTTGGTATCAACGTTGGCCGTGAACCGATAGCTTGCTTTGTTGCCCAGTTTGTCCTCTACGTTGAACAGTACGACCTGATCATTTCCCTCGTGGAATGTAATTGTTACTGAAGAGCCACTGATCGGTGTTGTTTCTCCATAATAGGTGTAACTGAGATAACCTGATTCTTTCAGACCGCTTCCCAAATCGCTTACATCGATTGTGTACTCTTTTGTTGTACTTGTTGTCAAAGATTCACCGTCTTTGAAACTTGTTGTCAGAGTAGGAGCCTTGTTGTCGTAATATACGCTTGTTGAAACTGATGATGTCTTTCCGACACCGTCCAAAGCAGTAATTGAAAGAGCAGTCAGTTTGTTTGCTTCAATATCTGTAGAATTGATCGTTGCAGTCCACTTTCCGGCATTCACACTGCTTGCAGGAATTGTTACCAATGCATTGCCACCTGCTTTCAGTGTTACTGCAGCTGTGTCATCCAATTTGTAGGAGTCAGAAACTGTACCGCTGAGTGTAATACTGGTGATTGCATTGTCTTCCGAATCAAATCCACCGAAATAGTTTGTTCCTGCGGTAAATTCTGCATCCAAAGCAAAAGCCGGTGCGCTCTGGTCCACGTCAAATACGCGGGCTTCACTCCATCCGCTCTTGTTTCCTGCTGCATCAGTTGCACGTACATACAGATAGTATGTGCCTTCTGACAAGGCATCTGAGCCTTCCGCAGCGCTTCCTGTTGCAAGGTCTTTTGTGAAGTTCCAGTTTGTTCCGTTGTTATAAAGTTCGGCAGCAGTTCCTTCTGAAGCTGCTGTAAGTGTCTGAACAGTTGTGCCGAGAACATACTCAACTTTTGCAATTCCTACACCGCCTTCATTGTCAGAAACTGTTCCGCTGAATTTGTAACTCGTTCCGTTTACAGCTTTGTCAGCGCGGGCTGTTGCTGCCGGACTTGAAATTACCGGCACATTTGGTGCTGTCGTATCGATTGTTACAGTTACTGTAGAAACCGCACTTGTTTTTCCGGCTTCATCAGTTGCAACAATTGTATATGTGTATTCACCGTCTGCACTATTTGCTTTTACTGCTTCGGCTGTGTACGCAATTTCATTTGCACTCAGCGGGAATGCGTTTTCAGCTTTCCAGCCGGCGCTGGTTCCGCTTACTGTCAGCTCTTTTGTCAGACTTCCTTCAGTTCCAGTCTTTGACTGAGTAATTGTTACCTTTGTCAGACCGTTCGTATCAGCGGCGGTTCCCTCCAAAGTGAACAGAGCACTGGCCTGCCGTGTACTTTCACCGGTTACAGAAACTGTCGGTTTGGATCTGTCAAAGTAGAAAGCTTTTGATTCCACTGCACCGGTGTTTCCGGCAGCGTCGGTTGCGCGGACGTAAATTGTACCGGCACCTTCTTTTGTCAGTTCCTCTTCTGTAACAAGAGCAATCCAGTTCTTTCCTGTTGTTGCCTCTTTCCATGAGTCCTCCGCACCTGTCAGACTGTACTCAATCTTTGCAAGTCCTGAATCGCCTACATCGTTGGCTGTTCCGCGGAAGTCAAAGGGCAGAACTGTGTCTTTGCTCTGTTCAGGTACACTTGTTATTTCTGAAATAACAGGAGCACTTACGTCAACTACGAATTCTACAGTTGTTGACGTACTGTTTCCTGCTTTGTCAGAAGCAGTAATGTTGAAACGCCATGTTCCGTTGTTTGCAGAATCTGTTCCAGCAGCAAAATCTTTTATGGTGAGATCTGCATTCTGCTTAACCGGATTGAATGTAATTGCATCATAATCTGCTGTTTCATTGCCGTGAGTTGCAGTTACCTTGACTTTTTCAACACCGATTTCGTCTCCGGTTTTTCCGCCGAAACTGTATGTGTCGCCGGCTTTGAGATATGCAGGTGCTGCTGTAATTTCTGTGATTGAAGGTGCCTTCGTGTCAACATTGGCTGTGAATCTATAGCTTGTCTTATTGCCCAGATTGTCCTCTACATTGAAAAGTACAACCTGATCATTTCCCTCGTTGAATGTGATTGTTACAGAAGAGCCACTGATCGGTGTTGTTACGTCATTGTAGGTATAACTGAGATATCCTGATTCCTTCAGACCGCTTCCCAAATCGCTTACATCGATTGTGTACTCTTTTGTTGTACTTGTTGTCAAAGATTCACCGTCTTTGAAACTTGTTGTCAGAGTAGGAGCCTTGTTGTCGTAATATACGCTTGTTGAAACTGATGATGTCTTTCCGACACCGTCCAAAGCAGTAATTGAAAGAGCAGTCAGTTTGTTTGCTTCAATATCTGTAGAATTGATCGTTGCAGTCCACTTTCCGGCATTCACACTGCTTGCAGGAATTGTTACCAATGCATTGCCACCTGCTTTCAGTGTTACTGCAGCTGTGTCATCCAATTTGTAGGAGTCAGAAACTGTACCGCTGAGTGTAATACTGGTGATTGCATTGTCTTCCGAATCAAATCCACCGAAATAGTTTGTTCCTGCGGTAAATTCTGCATCCAAAGCAAAAGCCGGTGCGCTCTGGTCCACGTCAAATACGCGGGCTTCACTCCATCCGCTCCTGTTTCCTGCAGCATCGGTTGCGCGAACATACAGATAGTATGTGCCTTCTGACAATGCTTCACCTTCGCCTGCACCGGTTGCCAGATCTTTTGTGAAGTTCCAGTTTGTTGCGTTGTTAAAGAGTTCCGCTGCAGTTCCTTCTGAAGCTTCTGTAAGTGTCTGAACAGTTGTGCCGAGAACATACTCAACTTTTGCAATTCCTACACCGCCTTCATTGTCAGAAACTGTTCCGCTGAATTTGTAACTCGTTCCGTTTACAGCTTTGTCAGCGCGGGCTGTTTCTTTCGGAGCAGAAATTTCAGGCACATCTGGTGCTGTCGTATCGATTGTTACAGTTACAGCAGGTGCTGTTGTTACTTTTTCTGCAGCATCAGTTACTTTGATTGTGTATGTATATGTACCGTCAGCTTCGTTTCTGCTGATTTCCTCTGCTGTGTATGCAGTGTCATCTGCACTCAGCGGGAATGCGTCTGCTGCAGACCAGTCGGCACTTGTTCCGCTTACTGTCAGCTCTTTTGTCAGACTGCCTTCAGTTCCGGCCTTTGTCTGAGTAATTGTTACTTTTGTCAGTGCGTTCGTATCGGATGCACTTCCTGCCAGTGTGAACAGACCCTGCTCCTGGCGTACAGTTCCGCCATTTACAGTGATGCTCGGACTTGCTTTGTCAAAGTAGTATTCCTGAGACTTCACTTCACCGATATTTCCGGCTCCGTCAGTTGCACGAACATAAATTGTACCTGCACCTTCTTTTGTAAGTTCCACATCGGAATACCAGTTCTTTCCTGATCCGTCTGCTGTTGTCCAAGATCCTGTTGCACTTGTCAGACTGTATTCAATTGTGCTGATACCTGAACCAACATCCTCTGCTGTTCCGCGGAATGTGTAGGGAGTAATTGAATCAACATTCTGCTTCGGGTATGCGGTGATTCCCGTTACTTCAGGACTGCTTACATCCACTGCGAATTCTACAGATTCAGAAGTTGTTCTTCCTGCTTTATCAGCGATGGTGATTGTAAAACGCCATGTTCCGTTTTTGACGGAATCAGTTCCTGCTTCAAAGGTCGGAATTCCCAGAGAAGATGCTACACTTTCATCCCCGTTTTTAAGAACTGTGTCAAAGGTTTTTGAGTAATATGTACTTGTATCAGATCCGTGAACTGAAGTAACTGTTACAGAAGCAATACCGATATTGTCTTTTGCCACAGTCGTTCCGTTTACAAAACTGTAGGTTCCGTTTTTGGCAAGATATCCGCTTTCCGGAACTGCTGAAAGGCCTGAAAGAACAGGGCTTTCTGTATCAACATTTACCGTATAGGAATGATCCGCAGTGTTTCCAAGCTTATCGGTTACAGTGAATACAACAGTCTGATCGTTACCCTGACTGAAATTGATTGTAACACTTGTCTCAGAAGGTGCCACATTTACAGTGGAACTATTGTATGTGTATTTCAGCGCACCTGTATCAGCAAGACCGACTCCGTTATCAGCCCTAGAAACTGTGTATGTTTGAGTAGCACTGTCTGTAATGGAAGAACCATTTACCAAAGTCGTACTGAAAGTCGGGGCAGTATTGTCAAAGAATACGTCGCAAGTGGTTGAAACAGTCTTTCCTACTTCATCCTTGGCGGTGACTTTAACAGTGTTCAAAGCATTTGCTACAACATCTGAACTATGGACAACAGCGCTCCATGTTCCGGTCGCTGCGTCTGCTTTTGTAACTGCTGCAATTTCTGTTCCGCCGATTGAAAGCTCTACTGCTTTGTCAGAATCAAGTCCGCGTGTATCGCTTACTGTTCCGGACAAAGTAATGCTGTTACCCTTTGTTCCGCCGAAATAGTTTGTGCCCTGTGTCAGAGAAGAATCAATTGTTATGGAAGGATTACTCCTGTCTATATCAAATTTGAGTCCTGTACTCCATGATGAAGTATTGTCTGCTTTGTCTGTCGCACGGACATACAGCCAGTAAGTTCCCTCACCAAGATTATCCGCATCACCTGAAGTACCGTCTACAAGACCTTTGTCAAAAGACCATTTTGTTCCTGCACTGTCCAGTGTAGCGACTGCTACTGTCGAATCAGAAGGTGCTCCTCCGGGAGCTATCGCTGAGTTCAACAGGGCATATTCTACTTTCTTGACACCTACACCACCCTGATTGTCTGAAACTGTTCCAGTGAATTTGTAGTTTGTACCTGTCAGTGCGTTCGTTCCTGTTTCGTCCGCTTTCGGTGTGCTGATTACAGGCACATCCGGTGCTTTCGTATCGATTGTTACAATTACGGCAGGTGCTGATGCAGTCTTTCCGGCATCATCAGTTACTGTGATTGTGTATGTATATGTTCCGTCAGCTTCGTTTCTGCGGATTTCTTCTGCTGTGTATGCAGTGTCGTCTGCACTCAGCGGGAATGCGTCTGCTGCTGACCAGCTGTCCGTTTTGCCGCTTACTGTCAGCTCTTTTACCAGACTGCCTTCTGTTCCGGCCTTTGTCTGAGTAATCGTGACCTTTGTCAGTGCATTCGTATCAGTTGCGGTTCCTTCCAAAGTGAACTGGGCACTGGCCTGGCGTGCTGTTCCGCCGTTCACCGTGATGCTCGGACTTGCTTTGTCAAAGTAGAAGTCCTGTGATTTGACTGCACCGGTATTTCCTGCTCCGTCAGTTGCGCGCACATAAATTGTGCCTGCACCTTCCTTTGCAAGTGTTACATCCGAGTACCAGTTCTTTCCAGATCCGTCTGCTGTTGTCCAAGGTCCTGTTGCACTTGTCAGACTGTATTCAATCGTGCTGATTCCTGATCCCACGTCTTCTGCTGTTCCGCGGAATGTGTAGGGAGTAATTGAATCCACATTCTTCTTTGGATATGCAGTGATTCCTGTTACTTCAGGACTGCTGACATCCACTGTGAATTCAACTGAACTGCTTGCGCTCTTTCCAACTTCATCATAAACCGTGATTACAAAACGCCATGTTCCGTTCTTGATTGCGTCTTCTCCGGCTCCGAATGAAGGAATTGCAAGATCTGCTGAACTCAGGCTTGTTTTTCCGGCATCAAAGGTTTTTTCATGAGAATAAACTTCTTTGGCAACTGCATTTCCGTCTTTTGTAGCTGTTACTGTTACTTTTGCTACACCGAGGTTGTCAGAAGCTGTTCCGCCAAAATTGAACGTTTCACCTTTCTTAAGATATCCGTTTGCAGGAGCAGAAGTTACGCTGCCAAGTACAGGTGAAGTTACGTCTGCACTTACTGTATATGTGTATTCTTCTGTATTTCCTACTGCATCCTTTGCCGTAAATTTGACAGTCTGTCCGTTGCCTTCAATGAATTTAATATTCACACTTGTGGCTCCGGCCGGAATCGTTGTGTTCTTTCCGTTGTAAGTCATTACAAGGTCATCGGATGATGCAAGTCCGGATCCGTTATCATTGCGGTTTATTGTGTATGTCTTTTCAAGAGAATCATCAATCTTTGCATTGTCGGTCAGGTTGGTGCTGAAAGACGGTGCCACATTGTCATAGTATACGATGCATGTGCCTGCCGTTGTCTTTCCGACTGCATCCTTTGCCGTTACATAGATTGTAGTATTGCTGTTTGCATTTACTTTTGCGGAAGGTACGGTAACGCTCCATGTTCCTTCTGATACATCGGCTGCTCCAAGTGTGGAAACAGTTTCTGTACCGGCTTTCAGAACAATTGCGTCTGTTACTGCAAGTCCGCGTGTATCGCCAACTGTTCCGGTAATCGTAATGGTTCCGGAGTTTGTCTTGGGACCGAAATAGTTCACTCCACCAGTGAATTCACTGTCAATTGCAACCGAAGGTGCGCTCTGGTCCACGTCAAATACGCGGGCTGCGCTCCATTCTCCAACATTTCCGGCTTTGTCTGTTGCTCTTACATACAGATAATATGTGCCTTCTGACAGAGTTCCTGCTGCGCCATTACCGGTTGCAAGGTCTTTTGTAAAGTTCCAGTTTCGTCCTGCACTGTCAAGTTCTGCCTGCGTTCCTGTCGAACTGCTGTCCAGAACCTGAGCACTTGTTCCCAGGACGTATTCAACTCCGGCAATTCCTACTCCGCCATCATTGTCTGCCACAGTTCCGCTGAAACGGTATGTTGCACCAGACAGAGCTTTTGTTCCTGTCTCACTTGCGGAGGGCGTTGACACCACCGGTGCGACAGGTGCTTTCGTATCGATTGTAACTGTTATTTTCTGTGCTGCGGTTGTTGTCTTTGTTGCAACGTCAGTTACTTTGACCGTGTATTCGTAGGTTCCGTCTGCACCGTGTGCCGCTACAGAAGAAGATGTGGTTTCATTTGCACTCAGCGGGAATGCATTTGCCGCTGACCAGTCGGCACTTGTTCCTGAGACATCGATTGTCTTTGTATAAGAAACTCCGTCTTTTGTCTGAACCACTTCCACTTTTGACAGTTTGTATGTGTCTCCTGCAGTTCCGGCCAATGAGAAGAGTTTGTTGTCCTGACGGATTGTTTCCCCGGTTACGGAAACACTGGGGTATGCCTTGTCATAGAAGAAATCCTTGGAAACTTCGGCACTGACGTTTCCGGCACCGTCTGTCGCACGAACATGAATTGTTCCAGAACCTTCAGCCAGCTCCTTAACTTCTGCCAGCCAGTTGCTTCCTGCAGTTCCTTCTGTCCAAGTTCCGTCAGTTCCGATTTTGTATTCAATCTTACTGATTCCTGAAGTTCCTGTGTCCTTTGCTTTTCCTTTGAAGAGGAAGGGCAAAACTGTATCTGTTGTTTTTACCGGCACATCTGTAATGCTTTCAATTTCCGGAGCACTTACGTCTACTACGAATTCTACACTTGAAGAAGTACTGTTGCCTGCTTTGTCAGAAGCGGTAATGTTGAAGCGCCATGTTCCGTTGTTTGCAGAATCTGTTCCTGCGGCAAAACTCGGAATTGCAAGGTCTGCTGCAGACAGAGCGGTTTTTCCGTCATCAAAGTCTTTTGTATACGGGAATGTTCCGTTATTGACTGCAACACCGCCCAAAGTGGCTGTTACTTCGATTTTCTTAACACCAAGATTATCTGTTGCAGTTCCGCCAAAGCTGTATGTATCGCCCGCTTTGAGGTAGCCTGTCACGGGAACTGCATTGATTCCTGAAATCTCGGGCCGTACTGTGTCTGCATCTACAGTGTACGCATATTCTTTTGTATTTCCCAGTTTGTCTTTTGTTGTAACAACAACAACCTGGCCATATTTCTGGGCAAATTCTACAGTAAGACTGTTGCCTGAAATTGACTGGGCTCTACCGTTTGATCCGGCTGTCCTGTCTGCTGATGACGGATAAAGAACCGCGATGATTGCATCAGTTTCTGCAAGTCCGCTGCTTCCGTCCTGAGCACGTACGGAGAATGTCTGTGTTGTTTTGTTTGTATATACCGCCCCTTCTGTCAATGTTGTTGTCAGTTCCGGAGCCTTGGTATCAACTTTGAGAGACTGTGTCTTTGTTGCTGTTTTTCCTGCAATATCTGTTACGGTAAGAACAAAGTCATATGTGCTTTCTTCGTCTTGAGGCACAGTCTTGGTGTAAGTCCATGTGCCGGTCGTACTGTCAAAACTGAATTCTCCGTCTCCATTGCCGGCAGTTGCAGCCACCGGTGTTCCACCGTCTTTTGATACAGTAAGTCCGGCAGAAACTACCCGATTCGTATCTGATGCTTCACCGGACAAACTGATTGTTCTAGTAGAATAAGCACCTGTCCGTTCTTCACCGTCTGCAGCAATTGTCGCAACAGGATTGTTTTTGTCAATCAGGACTTTAATTGTAGAAACAGGACCTACGTTATTACTGTTGTCTATTGCGCGGAAATAAACTGTATATTCTTTTTCTTCCGAGAATGAAGTTCCCGGGATTTCAACCTGCCAGTTGGATGTTCCCATCATGTTGTCAGAAGACCAGTTTGCACCGTCCAAAGAATACTCAACTTTCTGGATTCCGGAAGCAGACTGTCCGTCATCATCACTTGCTGTTCCGGTAAACTTGATTTTGTCACTGTAATAAGTTCCGGCGGCACTGGTGCTTGAATTTCCTTCCGCATGAATGTTTGCCGGAGCCTTTGGAGCTGCAAGGTCAATCTTTACACGTCTTGTAAGTGTATTTGTCTTTCCTGCTATATCTTCAATGGTGATTTCAAATTCATAAGTTCCGGATTCAAAGTCATTCTTTGAATAAGACCAGTTTTCGGTTCCGTCTGCAGCAGTTTTCGGGGGAGTTAAATTATCGAATGTTTCCAGAAGCTGCAGATTTCCACCGTCTTTTCTGTACTGAATCTGAATCTTGTTTACACCGTTTGTTTCTGTCCAAGTACCGCTGAATTCTACTGTTGCACCACTGCTTACAGTATCAGTTGTTCCGATTTTTGTTTCTGTGATTACAGGCTGAGACTTGTCAAAATAGAATGTACGTGTTTCAGGTTCAGTTGCGTTGCCCAAAGCATCCACTGCATAAACAGAAACTGTATGAGTTCCTTCTGTGGTACCAAGATCCAGTTCACCTGATGCCCAGCTTGCACTGTTGTTGTAGTCAATACCGGCGTATTCTCCGTCATCCAGTTTATAGAAAATATGCTTTCCTGAGAAACCGACTCCATAATCGCTTGCAGAACCTCTTATTTCAATCTCGCCGTTTTCTACTGAGAAACCGTCTGCAGGATAAGAAATCGAGAGAGTCGGAGCAGTTGTATCAATCTTTACGTTGCGGCTTACTGTGGCAGTTTTGCCTGCTTTATCAGTTACTGTCAGTGTAAAGACGTAGTCACCGTCACCTTTGTCTTTCGGAAGTGTATATGTCCATTCACCTGTTGCTTTGTCCCATGAAGTCTCACTTGTTACATCAACTGTTGTTCCTTCTTTGTTGTATTCAAGCTTGATTGAATCTGCCTGACGAATTGAAGGTGTAGCGCTGATCTTTGCATCATCGGCAAAACCTTTTATTACAAGGTTTTCTTTTGACTGAAGCAGAGTAATGTCTGTAGTGTCAGCACTATTACCGAATGTTGCACGGGGAGATTCCTGGTCAACGTGAATTGTTACAAAGCAGTTATCCCCTGTTCCTTCTTTCGGGTAGAACGTAATGTTTCCGGCTTTGTCTTTGACACGGATCTGAATTTCATAATCCTGTTCTTTCAAGTCATGCAGATTGATCTGCATGTTTGCAGAAGGATTGGAAACAGTTGTACCGTTGTCATCAGATACTGGCGTTTTGTTAGTTGTGTATTTTACTTCTTCAATTCCGCTTGTATCTTCAATAATAGAACCGTTGATTGTAAAACTTGAAGAAGAAATTTTGTCTTCATCACTCAGGTTGCTCAAATGAATTTCCGGAGCAGTATTGTCGGCCGTAAATTCGTAATAATCGTTTGTATCGATCATTTCGTCCAGGTTGGTACGTCCGTTCTTGTCTGTTGCAACAACTGTTACACGCCATAATCCGTCCGGTGCCAAAGTATTCGCAGGAACTGTGAATTTCCAGTCGGAATCAGTTCCTGTGTTGTCAAGTTTTGTTCCTGATCCGATAATTCCGTCTTTTGAAGTTATATTGCGGCTATGAACGTATGCCACAACCTGCTCAGATGCTGCATCATTATCAGCTGCAGTTCCTGTGATTTCAAAGTTGCTGTTTGTCTTGAAGTCTGACGGCATTGCGCCAAATACTACGGAAGGAGCTTTCGTATCTGTATAGAATGTGTGTCCCACAGGATCAGCATCCGATTTGTTCGTAGCAGAGTCTTCACCCATGAATTCAAGAGTGATTGTCTTGTCCAGGAACCGGGCCAATGATTCATCACCAAAGTTGATGGAAACAGTTATTTCTCCTGCTTTTCCGCATTCAATCCAATCTGTCGGTTCAACGCCCTCTGATGTAACGCGGTAATACACAGCTTTTACACCGCTCACGTTGGAGTCATTATCGTCCGCAGCTTTGTCTTCTGCCTTCAGTTTTATCTGTTTGTAGGCACTGGAATCTGTCTTGATCAGTTCGGCACCCCAGTCAGTTACTGTAATGACAGGAGGAGTCATGTCTATTTTGAAGGTAACCTTCTTGCTTTCTTCACGGCCGTATTTGTCTTTTGCCTTATAATTGATTTCATAAACGTTGGAATCACTGGGAGCCTTAAAGCTGTCTGTCCACTTTCCCGCACCATCTTCAAAGTTGTCGAAATATTCTTCTAATAACTTCGGCTCTGATTCAAAATCACCGAAAGTATGCTCCCCTGTAAAACTATACTCCGCTGAGAGAGTTACTTCTCCGCTTGAATCCTCAACAGAACCGCTGATGGAGTTTGGTTTTCCGCCGGCCATAAAGCTTCCTTCTGAAGCGGTAAGCGTAATGAAGGGCTTGTCTTCATCAACTGCAATCCATACAGCTGTTGTTTCGCGGACACTGGGTGTTCCCTGACAGTCCTTAACACGGAACTGCAGATAATATTCTCCGTTGCTAAGATAATTTCCGTCTTTGTCCTTAAGTTTGAATTCAAAACGGTATTCCTTTGACTGGTTATCGTCTTTCACAATTTCAATATAACCGTCATTTTCTGAATCGGGAGCCATCTGGTCCCAAACTGCCTGTTCAGAAGTACCGCCCTCAACATATTTTGCAGCACGGACTTCCAGAGTTGAAATACCGTCATCATCGCTCAATGAACCGCGCAGAGTATCTGTTGTTGCATAGAAAACATTCTTCAGGGAATCAGCAGGATAATCGGCGTATGTACGGTAATCGTAAATGTTTTCAAAAGTGACGGAAGGAATATCAGAATCCTGATAAACATGAACAGTTCTTGAAACGGAAGTTATGTTTCCGGCCAAGTCGTAAGTAGTTACTTTAATTTCCAGATCTTCTCCGTCGGGATACTTTGTTGTATCGATTACTTCGTCTGAAGAATTGAACTTGCTTCCATATTCTTTAATTGTAGTTTCAACTCCTCTGCTTACAACAGAAACTATAGTTTTGTCCAAGTTTCTGTCGTTCCACTCTGCATTAAGGGCCAAGTCACCGTTTACGTTGTCTTTTCCGTCAATTTTAAGAGTAGGCAGGAGGCTGTTGATTTTTACAGTAGGGAGTTCTTTGTCATAACGAAGCTGAATTTCTTCAGTATTTTCTTTCTGACCGTCATCTATTGCACGTACTCCCACTGTTGTTTCCAGAACGGACTTTCCTGATTCTGTCAGTTTCGGATCCAGATAGCGCTTGATTGTATCATTTTTAATTTCAAAGTCAAAAGCTGCTTCAAATCCGTTCAGTCTTTCTTTACATTCAATGCGGTTATCAGTGCGTCCAACCGGCGAAATGTTCAGTTCAATTCCGGCAATAACCGGTTTCACGATAAGATAAGTTTTTCCACCGTCATCATCTGTAGGAACAACATGGGAATAAGCTTTTCCGCTGATTAAGATAGAACCGTCCTCTTTGATGTATATGGTGTTCTCATCGTCAAACACAATATCCGGTTTTGCATTGCTTGATTCAATAGTAATCAGGTAGGGGTCTCCTTCGTTTTCAAAAGGATGACCTTTCGTATCTTTGCCGACAAGCCGGATTGCGTATGTGTAATAACCCAAATTCTCGGCACTTACGTTGAAAGTATATGAGGTACCTGATTTTTTTACTTCTCCGGAAATAGGAAGCAATGTCCATCTTCCGCTTTCCTGTGAAGTAACATCAGTATCTCCGTTCAAAAGTTTACCATCGGCTGTGATTTCCGTTACGCGGACTGCATAAACTTTCATGCGGGCCTTGACATCCTCCGCATTTGCGGCAAGCAGATCGCCGTTTTTGTTCGGAGAAATAAGGAAAGAAAGTGCCGTAGTCTTGCTGATAACGTCCTGAACCTTATCAGCCAAGCTGTCTGTACTTAAGCCATTTCCCAGTTCAGTCTTTGAAATTCCCTGCAGTGAGAATGAAGGCGTACTTGATTTTTCAACTGTAAACTTACCGATGCTCTTATGCGGATCGGCAACACCTGAAATTTCATATTCCATTGCTGCTTCAAGCAGTTTTTCTGATTTTGCCAGCTTTGCAAGGTCATCTTTTCCGTCAGTGCCTGCATAAAAAGTCTTGTTGTTTGCGCTGTAAATGTTTTTTCCTGACAGTTCATCACTTGTAATCGTTATTCCGCCATAATCTTTGTCACCTGCATTTGCAAGGTTTTCACGCAGATAAAACACTTCAGATTCATTTCCTGCTTCATCTTCTGCGGAAATTGTGTAGTACAGCGTTTTTACGCCGGATTCAGCACCATAAGCTGTGTCATAAAAATCGTCTCCGGGGTTCAGATCAAAGTCTTTACCGAAGTTTGTAAATTTTTTCTCTGCAATCGGGTCTACATCATCAGGGCTGTCATATACTTTAAAAGACAGTGTCCTGACTTCATGATCATCAGTTACTGTTCCCTTTACACTGATTTTTACACCGAAAGAGTCAATGTCTTCAGACTGAGATTCTGTCGTTGAATTCGGACGGTCCAGAACGAGAACCGGAGCTGTATTGTCAATTTCATATATTACTGTTGAATATGACTTCTTGTTCTCAGCATCTATTGCTTCTGCAGTAATACTGTATGAATCGTCCAAAAGAGATTTTGTATCAAAATCGTAAGTCCAGATGCCGTCTTCCAAAACAGCTATATTTTCGATTTTCTTTGTTCTTTTGTAAGTGGTTCCTTCCAGATTAAGGGACAGAGAATTCAGTTTCTTATCATCACTTGCAGTTCCTGAAATGGTGATGATTCTCGACACAACAGACTTTGTGAAAGGAGAAATGATTTCTACCTTCGGTGCCTCCGTATCGACAGTCGGTCCCAAACCTGCCTGGGGACACGAGAAGAAAAGCGAAGTAGATACGAGCAAAGCCCCCAATGCTACGCGTGTAATGTTTTGTACTGATGTTTTGTTTTTCATATTGTTCTCCTTCTTTGTCCCTTATCAGAATACGCTCAAACGTACTCCCATACTGAACTGCGGGATAATCGGCTTAGAATTCTTAAGCGCAACGTCCGTAGGAATTGACCATAACTGAAGCTCCGATACCAGCGAAAGTGTCCGGAACATTGTGTTCTTCTCAAAAGATATGCGCGGAAACTCCAATTGGGCAAGCAAAGCAGAAAGGATTTGCGCTTTGCCGCTCTGAGTTTCGCTGAAATAACTGAAGTTTGCACCCAAAGCAAAGCGGGTACTCAGCCAGTTCCAGTCCGGCCCCCAGAAATAACTGAACGGAACAGAACCGATGTTTGCCAGCAGTTTCAGTCCGAGAACATTACCGCCGTAACGCAAGGGATCCATAGCGTTACCGAAGAATTCATTGACGGCATCATACCATTCCTGCTTCATCTGTCCGAACTGGAACTGAAGTTTTACGTTGTCGTCAAAGAACGTAAGTCCCACGCCAACACTGTACATTGTAGCACCCCAAATCTGAGTATCAAGGTACAGACCCTGAATGAATGTGGGAACCTCGTAAGAGGCTTTGTCTCCGCTTCGCAGTTTGACGCTCAGATTCTTTATGTCCACATCGTCAGAGCTCAGTCCGGAGAAAACAAGCTTTTCATTGTACCGCCCGCTTTCCACAGGCGAAATAAGTCTGACTTCAGGTGCAGTTTTGTCTATCTGCAGAATCGTGCGTGTCATGGCGGTTTCGCCGTTGACCATCGTTGCACGGACAACTATGAACACCTTTCCTTCCGGATACTCATCGTTTTCTATACGGAAACTCCATGCCTCTTTCTGGGAGATTTCCTTAAAGGTCTTTCCGTTGTCAAAACTGATTTCCACACTTTGGAGTGCTTTTTTCTGAACCTGCTGCTTTTCGTATTTGTCGGCTGTTTTGTCACGCAACATAAGAACTTCCGCTTCTGTCAGTCCGTAACCGGCACGTCCTTCAAGGAAAGGTCTGTCAATGGCAAAGTCTCCCATGGAGATACTGTCAATTGTTATCCATGGACCTGCCACAGAATAATTGAAGAACTGTTCCGGTGAATAAACAACTTTTCCGTTTTCCAGAGTTGCACGTGCACTGTAAACATGAGTGCCGGAAGAAATCAGTTCAGGATTCAGTTCAAATTTGAAATACATTGTAGAACTGATTTCCGATCTGGCCAGATGTTTGCCGTCCATCAGCAGTTCAATTGAATCAACAGGAACTTCGGTTACAATATTTCCATATATATTGAAGTTTCCGCAAAGATTTTCACCGTTCATTGGATACAGCAGCTGAATTTCTGCAGAATCGCGGGTAGCATCAATGTTGATATTGCGTGATACACGGGTTTCGTTTCCGGCTGAATCGCATCCGATCATTTCCATGTTGTAAAGTCCGTCAGGCACATTGCTGATATCAATCTGCTGAGAAATGATTTCCGCAACTTCTACATCAAATTCCAGATCCGGTCTGTTTCCGTCTTCTTCCTGATCCATAGGATGAAGATACAGTTTCAAGGATTTGAGTCCGATATTGTCTGTTGCCTGACCAGAAAGAGCAAGAACGCCTGAAGCAAGATAGGAGCCGTCCACAGGGCTTTCCAAATTGATTACGGGAGCCGTATTGTCAATGTTGATAAGGCTTGAATAAAGGCTCTGAACATCGTATGCATCCCAAATCTTGATGAATACAACATGGGTTCCGTCCTGCATTACACGGCTGTCATATTCATAAATCCAGTTTTCAAAACCTGCTACAGACTGCCATGAATTACCGTTGTCTATGGAAACCTGCACATCTTTTATTCCGTTGGCATCAGATGCAATTCCTGAAACCTGAACACGACCGCTTACAGTTTCTTCAAAAGTCGGGAACTGCATTTCACCCTGCGGTTCTTCAAGAGAAATTCTTACATTCCGTGTCACATAGTCACTTCTGATTCCGAAACTGTCTTCTGCAAACATTGTAATTGAGTGCTCATTGTCTGACAGAATTGACAAAGGCATGTTGATTGCCCAGTTTGTTCCCCATTCGTCAATACACACAAAATCATTGTCATCAATTTTGTACCAGACACGTGACTCACCGTCATCATCGTATACAATTCCGGAAACAACAAAGTCCGTTGTCTGGATGGCATTTTCATCAGGAACGTGGATTTCAAGAATAGGCTTGTCAGATTCTGCATCGATTTTGTACGCCTTTTTCATGTATCTGTTCACGTTTCCTGCAGCATCGGTAAACTCGAAGTACATATTGTTATCAATCGGACATTCTTCTGTTCCGACTTCCAGATAAATTGCAGGACCGATTTTTAGCGGCACACGAATCATTCCGTTTTCTTCTTCAACACCGTCTGCTTCCGTATCTTCCTGAACAGAAAAATCTTCGTCGTCCGAATTTCCGGTTTTTTCCGCACCGGATTCTTCAACTGCTTCTTCTTCCACTTCTTCAACTTCGTCTGAATTTGCAGAATTCTCCGTGTCTGCAGAATTATTCACTGCTGCTGAAAAAATAGCAGATGCTTTCTGAGACGAATCAGTTCTTGCACTTCTTGTGATTCTGAGAGACGTGTCCGGTTTTGTGATTTCTGCCGGTGCAGTTTCTTCTGAATCAGTTTTGCCGAGGCTTTCTACTCTGGCAGTTTTCGGAGTCTCTTCGGTTTCGGTATAGAACTCGTCAAGCACGTAATCTGCAGAAACAAGTCTTCCATTTTCTTTGACAACCATTACCAGAAGGTTCTCACCGTTTACAGTATCACCTGCAGCCGGAGTAATCGTAAGAACTTCCGGTGCGGCTGTGTCTTTGAAAAGGCTTCTGTTGAGCAATACCTGATTTCCGAATGTGTCGCCGGCGCGGATATCCAGAGGAATCAGTCCGTCACGGACAGAAGACAATGAAATATCGCCGCCGTAGATTCCTTCCGTCTGTTCGTCCAAAAGGCTCAGCTTTCTCCAGGTTGTTCCGCCGTCAAGAGAATAATCCACAAAAGCAAGACCGTTTACATCAGAAGCAGATACTTCCAGATGAAGTTCCTGCCGGACCCAGGCCTGATTTTTCGGTTCGATGAATGCAAGCTCCGGAGCTCCGTAATCACAGCGGAGATCAAAGGAATCACTTGTATAAACAAAACCTTCCGAATCCGTATATTCAATGACAATGTTTTCAAAAAGACCTTCTGTCTGCGGTTTGAGCAGAATCATGTTTCCGTCCGCAGAAACTGAAAGATTCGGATTATCATCCGTCAGACGGACTTTTATGGGGGAAGAAACATTTGCGTACATTGAAAGAACGCTGTCTTTTCCCAAAAGGTATTCGCCTGATTTGCTGCGCTTGATCTGATTTGTCCAATAAAGTCTTTCATCATCGGCAGGACGTTCATCCGGCTGCTGGCGGACTACACTTACAGACCCCTTTGCCACCGCCGTATTCGCCCCGCATGCAACTGCAATGCTTATGTCCGCATAACCTGCGGGCATGTTTGAAAGTATAATTTCTCCTTCATATTCTGTGGCAGAAGCTGTTCCGTCTGACTGAAGGACTTTTTTAAGTGTCAGTTTTCCTGTCTGTGCGGCAAAAGCAGGTGCACCGATGCTCCGCCGTCCGCCTGAGATTCCGCCTTCTGCTTCCTGTTCCTGGGCAGCACTTATGGTATATGTTGCAGATGAAATATTCTGAGCACAGGACACAGAAACATGAACTGCAACAGGATTCAGTTTGTCAGCAGCGCCGGCAGGCAGTTCAACTTTCATTCCGGACCGGTATGAATCTCCACCCACTGTATCAATCTTTACAGAAGGCTTTGCATAACGTGTCACCGAATATTTTGAGACATAGGATTTTCCGTTTCCGGCCACAATCTTTATGTCTGCATTGCCGGAAGTTTCTCCGAACAAAGACTCGCTGATCATGCCGCCCTGTGCAAAAAGTGTTTTTCCGTTAACAACAGGGCCGGAAGCACCTTCCGGAGTTTCTGCAAAAACTTCGCCGGCCGCGCTCAGAGAAAACAGCGTCAGGTCTCCCTGATAATAACAGGTGTAATACAGATTTTCGCCTTCAATCCATGAGAACACGGGAGCCGCAGCTACAGGAGCCTTTGCTTTGGGATCTTCCGGGTCAGGACCGGGAAGAGGTGTTACTCTGGAAACTATTGCAGCCATTGTGGTTTTCGGACTGAATCCGGTTTTGACAAAAAACTCTACAATGGAAGTGCCTTCCTCAAAACTGGAAGGATTCAACGAAATTTCAAAAGAACCGTCTTCTGCAATGGAAAAATCATTCCATGCAGGAAGTTCTGCAGGAACTGCCGGAGTTTTTCCGGAAGCACCTGACACACCATGAGATGCGTTCAGAATGCGGTAACCGCCTGAAAGAGGAGAGTTTTCTGCATATTTCGTAACATTGCCGGAAAGTGTAACCTTGCTGAAACCGTCGTAGGGAGCCTTCTGATTGAAACTGACCACAGGAGCTTTTTCTTCCAGTCCGAAATAAATCGGTTTGGAATCATATTCAAAGCCTCTGTCCGTGGTTACTCTTACACAGACTTTTTCACTCTGACCTCTCGTACCGGTAGATTTGATGATAATGGAGTTTCCCTTCAATGAAACTGTTGCAAATTCTGTTGCCGGAACAAATTCTACGCTTTTTGCCTTTCCGCCGGTAAAGTAACCGCTTACAACACTGTTTGCAGTAAAATCAACAAGCCCTGTTTCCTGATCAATTCCGCTGTCGGAGAAAATCACCCGCTGTACACCATGTTCTTTGGAAACATTGGTCATGTAGACCATATAGTTACGGACTGTCTCGCGGCCATAAAGATCTTCTGCATGAACATCAATCTTTACAAGCCCCATAGGAGCAGAAGCCATGGGAATGTCATAACGGCTCGGAGATTTGACAGATTTGAAAAGTGTTTCTCCCGATTCAATACCGTTTATCTCCCACCATACACGATTCAGACCGCAATCGCTCTGAACAGTTCCGGAAAAAACTGCTCCGCTTTCAGGATGCACTTCGATGCCGGATTTATAAGCAGTTTCACCTGCATCAGCACCGCTTTTTATTCTGAGAACCGGTTCGTCAAAAACAGGAACAGGACCCATGACCGTAAAAACTGTCTGAGTGCTGTTTCCGACAGTTCCGTAAATATCTTCAGCCCAAACACGAAGTGTATGTGTTCCTGCAGAAGGCATGCCGCCCAGCTCTTTTTTCAAATCCACATAAAAAGCGCCGAAAGTATTTACAGCGTGTTCTTCACCGCCGTCAATCGTCCAATAAATCTTTTCAATTCCGTCATCGTCTGTGGCAAAGCCCCGCAGGAAAAGATCATTGTCTACAAGAAGACCGTTTTTGTCCAACTCTTTGAGGCCTGTTGCTTCATATACGGGATACTGAAGCTCCACAACCGGTTTGTCCGCTGCAAGATCCACAGACAGTCTGCGGTGTACCGTAGTAACGTTTCCCGCTTTGTCCGTAGCAGAAATCGTAAAGTCATGGCTTTTTGAAGTATCACCGCGAATATCGAATTCTTTTACCCAGTAGGGATCTCCCGCTATCAGATCGAATTCTCCGCTTTCCTTGTCAAAAGCCCAAGTAAGTTTTGTAATACCGATTGTGTCGTAGACAGAACCCGCAATTGCAAAAATTCCGTTCACCGGCTCATCCGGCTCCGGATAGAAAATGTGAATGTCAGCCTTTGTATTGTCCACAAAGCACAGATATGAACTGTATCCTTCGGATCCCTTGTTGTCCAAAGCCTTGAACCACAGAATTGCAGGACCGTCTTTCAGTTTTGTAGTATCAACTGTAAGAGAAAAAGTAGTTGTCTGCTCACGGGCATTAGTTTTGAATTTCAGTTCCTTGTATGTGTTGCCGTTGTCCAGCGAATATGCAAGTTCCTTGATTCCGTTTCCGTCATACACGCTTCCCTGCAGATTCAGCCGTCCGGAAATCAGTTCTCCCATTTCATGATTTGTTATCTCAGTAACAGGCTTTGCACGGTCCAAGTCCCATTCGGTCGAAACAGAATGTCCTCTCAATCCGTTGATATCCACACCTGTTGCAACAATTGAATGGGTTCCGTCTTTCAGTTTCGTAGTATCAAGATAATAAGACCAGAAGTCCTGCCCTTCTGCACGGACAGGATGTTCTTCATCGCCGTCAAGAATCAGTTCCACGTAAGCAACTGCATCATCATCAATACATGTACCTACAATGTTAAGATTTCCCGGAACCCGCAGTCCCAGCGGAGGGTTTGTGATACCTGTAACCGGAAGGTCTGAATCCGGATCAATATAAATATTGTAGGGTCCTGCGACAGTCGTATTGCCACCGAAGTCTTCGGCAGTGACCATAACATTGTATTTTCCGCTTTTCTGTTCTGTGATGTCGAATTCTTCACGCCAGCTGTCCGTGCGCAGAACTTCTCTTTCTACGCTGTCACGGCTTCCGCCGGCAAAAAGAAGTGAGAAAAAACAAAGCATACAACCAATCAACAAGACTTTTCGCATAAACTTACTCCGAAACAATCAGAGGATAAAAACCCTCATTCTTTGTCATCATCGGCAAATTACAATTTGATAATGAGAAAATCTCACTTTTTAATCGGATTTTTAACACTCCGTGCAAGAAAAAAGGTGAATTTTCTCAAAAATTTCCGCAAAAAATCACTTTTTAGGCCTACACAAATGATTCTAACCCTATTATAGAAAATAATACAACATTATCCAGAAACTGCATAGAGTTTTTAGAGTTTTTTTAGATTTTTGACATGGCTTTTTTAGGGCATTTTCCCTATTTTTCCGTTCACAGACCACATTCAATCTGATACACTTTTTCCATGACTCTCCAGCGGCTTTACAGCTATACGCGGCAATGTGTCCAACAGTTCGATCTGATAGAAGAAGGTGACAGAATCGCCTTGGGAATTTCCGGCGGAAAAGATTCTCTTGCACTTCTTTATGCTCTTTCCGGCCTCAGAAGATTCTATCCGAAAAAATTCCAGATTATTGCAGTGACAGCTGATCTGGGCTTCGGAGAAATGGATTTGTCGGGAATCAGGGAGCTCTGCAGAGAACTGGATGTGGAGTATCATGTTCTGAAAACGGAAATTGCCGCGATTCTCCACGAAAAAGTCCGGAAAGGAACATATTGTGCAATGTGCGCAAAACTCCGGAAAGGTGCCATCAACAATTTTGCCCGTGAACACGGCTGCAACAAAGTTGCCTATGCACATCACCAGGATGACATGATTGAAACAATGATGCTCTCACTGATGTATGAAGGCCAGTTCTTTACTTTTCCGCCCAAAGTTTTCTTCAAAGAAGCCGGAATCACTGTAATACGCCCGTTGATCAGCATTCCCGAAAAAGAAATCATCGGTTTCAGAAACAAATATTCTCTGCCCTGCGTAAAAAATCCCTGCCCCCACGACGGTATTACCCGCCGCCAGTACGTAAAGAATCTTCTTGCCCAAATGAACAGAGAAAACCATGGTGTCAAAACAAAAATGTACAACGCAATCCTAAAGGGCAGAATTTATGAATGGCAGGACGAAGAATAAGAATTTGCGCTCTGCTTTTTGCTGTGGTATAATCTGACCACTTTTCTATTTTGTCTCACTAGGAAGAATAAATGGTAGTAACAGAATTATTGGAACGCAACGCACGTCTTTACGGTGAAGAAGTTGCACTTATTGAACTTAATCCCGAAGAGCGGGACAACCGGCGTCTTACATGGAAAGAATTCGAACTGATTGAGAGTGACCGTTTTGATCCTTACCGCAGAGAAATCACCTGGAGCGTTTTTGACGAAAAAGCCAACCGTTTTGCAAATATGCTTTTGAGCCGCGGAATAAAAAAAGGCGACAAAGTTGCCATCATCATGTACAACTGTCTGGAATGGCTTCCCATTTACTTCGGCGTGCTCAAAACCGGTGCCATTGCCGTACCTTTCAACTTCCGTTATGACGCGGATGAAATTCTTTACTGTGCCGAACTTGCCGAAGTTGACGTGATTGTTTTCAGTCCTTCTTTCATCGGACGCATTGAAGCAAACATCGACAAACTCCGAAAAGGCCGTCTTCTGATTTATGTCGGCGACAACTGTCCGAGTTTTGCAGAAAGTTACCGGGAGCTGGTGGCAGACCATTCAAGCAAATCACCGGCAATTCCCCTTACAGAAGATGATTTCGGCGCCATTTACTTTTCTTCCGGAACCACAGGTTTTCCCAAAGCCATTCTTCACAAACACCGCAGTCTTATTCAGGCTGCAGAAATGGAACAGAAACACCACGAAACTGATCGGGATGACACATTTCTCTGCATTCCGCCTCTTTATCACACCGGCGCCAAATTCCACTGGATGGGCTCCCTTGTTGCAGGAAGCAAAGCTGTTCTCCTCAAGGGAACAAAACCGGCTACAATTCTCAAAGCAATTTCTGACGAACACTGCACGATTGCATGGCTTCTGGTTCCGTGGGCACAGGATATTCTTGACTGTCTGGACCGGGGAGAACTGAAACTCAGTGACTACAAACTGGACCAGTGGCGCCTTATGCACATCGGAGCACAACCTGTTCCTCCTTCGCTAATCAAACGCTGGAAAGACTACTTTCCTCACCACCAGTACGACACGAACTACGGGCTTTCTGAATCAACAGGCCCCGGATGTGTTCACCTGGGCATGGAAAACATCCACAAAGTCGGTGCAATCGGCGTGCCCGGCTACCGCTGGGAATGCAAAATCGTGGATGAAAACGACAATATCGTGAAACAGGGCGATGTAGGTGAACTCTGCGTTAAAGGGCCGGGTGTCATGACATGCTATTACCGCAATGAAGAAGCTACTGCCGAGTGTCTTAAGGACGGCTGGCTTTATACAGGCGATATGGCAATGCAGGACGAAGACGGTTTTTATTTTCTTGTTGACCGCAAAAAAGATGTTATCGTAAGCGGAGGTGAAAACCTTTATCCCGTCCAGATTGAAGACTTCCTCCGGCGCCATGACAAAATCAAGGATGTGGCCGTCATCGGACTTCCGGACAGACGGTTGGGCGAAAAAGCGGCTGCAATCATCGAAGTAAAGGACGGAATGACTCTTACGGCTGAAGAAGTGGACGAATTCTGCGAACAGCTGCCACGCTACAAACGGCCCAAAGAAATCATTTTTGCCGTAATTCCCAGAAATGCCACAGGAAAAATCGAAAAACCGAAATTGCGCGAACAGTATGGTGCTGCCCGCCTTGTGGAAAAAGAAAACCGTTCATAAAGGACTGCGAATCAGATATGAAGAAATTACTCCTTGGAAATGCCGGAATCGCCCGCGGGTTTTATGAAGCCGGCGTAAAAGTTGTTTCCAGTTATCCCGGAACACCCAGTACCGAAATTACCGAAGAAGCCGCAAAGTTTCCTGAAATTTACTGCGAATGGGCTCCCAATGAAAAAGTTGCTCTTGAAACTGCTCACGGTGCCACTTTGGGCGGTGTCCGGGCTGCCAGTGCAATGAAACACGTGGGTCTAAACGTTGCGGCGGATCCCCTCTTTACAATTTCCTATCAGGGTCTCAACGCCGGTCTTGTTGTCTGCGTTGCAGATGATCCTGCAATGCATTCTTCCCAGAATGAACAGGATTCCCGCCATTACGCGGAAGCAGCGAAAATTCCCATGCTGGATCCTGCAGACTCAGAAGAAAGCCGCGTATTCACGAAAACAGCCTTCGAACTGTCAGAAAAATTCAACACTCCTGTGCTTCTGCGAACCTGTACCCGGGTTGCACATTCTCAAAGCGTTGTGAATCTTGAAGAACGTGTTGAACCTGCTCAAGTGCCCTATAAAAAAGACCCTGCAAAAGTCATGATGACAAAGAATTCCCGTGACGCCCATGTTCGGGTTGAAGAACGGACCGAAGCCCTTGTTGAATTTGCAGAAAACTGCTTTCTGAACAGAGCGGAATACTTTGAAGGCGCAAAGACAGGCATCATTACATCCAGTACAAGTTATCAGTACGTCAAAGAAGTTTTCGGCGACACTGTAAACGTGCTGAAAATCGGAATGGTGTGGCCCCTTCCCCGTAAACTGATTTCCGATTTTGCCGCAAAAGCTGAAACAGTTTATGTCATCGAAGAACTTGATCCGATAATCGAAAACCACTGCAAAGCATTGGGAATAAATGTGCACGGCAAAGACACATTCCCTGTCTGCGGCGAATTCAGCCAGAATCTGATCCGAAGATGCATGGGGCTTGAAACTGCAGACTCAGTTTCCATAAGTGATCCCATTCCGCCGCGTCCGCCTGTAATGTGTGCAGGCTGTCCTCACCGGGGCATCTTCTACGAACTGAAAAAGCTCAAATGCATGGTATACGGAGACATCGGCTGCTATACACTGGGTGCCATTGCGCCCCTCAACGCCATGGATCTTAATGTCTGCATGGGTGCTTCCTGCTCAGGCCTCCACGGCTTCAACAAAGCAATGGGCAAAGAAGGCGAAAAACATTCTGTAGGCGTTATCGGAGATTCAACCTTCATCCATTCAGGAATGACAGGAATTACAAACATTGCATACAACGGTACGAATTCTACAGTAATCATTCTGGACAATTCCATTACCGGCATGACGGGCCATCAGCAGAATCCGACTACAGGCAGAAATCTTTACGGAGATCCTTCCGCTGCCGTTGACCTTGAAGCACTCTGCCGTGCTCTCGGTTTCAGACGGGTTTCCGTTGTGGATCCCTACGACCTGAAAGCCGTAGAAAACGTGATAAAAACCGAGCTTGAAGCTGAAGAGCCTTCTGTAATCATCAGCCGCAGACCTTGCGTAATGATCAAAGGTACCAAGCACAAACCTGCTCTTTCTGTAAATCCAGACAAATGTGCAGGCTGCAAATCCTGCATGCAGATAGGATGCCCCGCAATCGCTTTTGACAGGAATTCCAAAAAGGCGGCCATTGACTCAACTCTTTGCGTCGGCTGCGGCGTCTGCACCCAAATGTGCCGTTTCAATGCTTTTGAAGGAGCTGCTTTATGAACATAATGATTGTTGGCGTTGGTGGGCAGGGAACACTGCTTGCAAGCAAACTTCTCGGACATGTTCTTCTTGAAGCAGGCTACGACGTAAAAGTCAGTGAAGTACACGGAATGAGCCAGCGCGGCGGAAGCGTAGTGACTTATGTCCGCTACGGAAAAAAAGTTTATTCCCCTGTCATAGACAAAGGTGAAGCAGACATCATTCTGTCTTTCGAAAAACTGGAAGCAGCCCGTTGGCTTGAATACCTTAAGTCAGGCGGAACCATCATCACAAACACTTATGAATCCTGGCCGATGCCCGTTATTACCGGCAACGCAGAATATCCTTCCCAGATTGTGGAAAAAATGCAGGCCGCCGGTGCAAAAGTGATTGCACGTGATTTTCTTTCAGTTGCAGTTGAAGCAGGCAGCCCAAAAGCCGTGAACATTGCACTTTTGGGTAGCCTTTCTGCAATGTTTGACGACATTACTCCTGATCAGTGGAATGCTGCCATCGATGCTGTAGTTCCTGAAAAATTCAGGGAACTGAATCACAAAGCTTTTGAACTTGGTCGTGCCGTAAAATGAATATCCACGTTCTGGAAATGCCGCTGGATTTCGGCGCGTCAAGACACGGTTCTGACATGGGACCTTCCGCCATCCGCCTTGCAGGACTCCGTGAAAAACTGGTTGCCCTTGATCATACTGCCACAAAGTATTACTCACCCATGTCAATTCATCCTCAGGAGTACGAGAACCCGGGCAATCCCAAAGCAAAATATCTTGCACCCATTGTCAAAGCCTGTACCCAGCTTGCCACACAAGTGGAAAAAGCGGCCGACAAAGGAGAGTTTCCCCTGATTCTGGGCGGAGATCATTCCGTTGTGCTCGGTTCACTTGCAGGACTTTCCGCAGCATACAAAAAACAGGGAAAAAAAATCGGAGTACTTTATGTGGATGCCCACGGAGATTTCAACACCTGTGACATTACTCTTTCAGGAAACATTCACGGCATGTGTCTTTCTGCCTCCTGCGGATACGGTATTCCGGAACTTACGCAGCTTTACAATCCAGAAACAAAAATTGATCCGGCAAACGTATGTTTCGTGGGCCTTCGCGATGTGGACATGAAAGAACGTGAACTGATGAAGCAGGCCGGTGTCCGCGCCTATACAATGAGCGACATTGACCGTAAAGGCATCAACGCAATCATCACCGAAGTAAAGCAGTTTTTTGCACAGCGGGTTGATGTGATTCACGTAAGTTTCGATCTTGACGCAATTGATCCCCGATACTGTCCGGGAGTCGGTATTCAGGTGCCCGGCGGTTTAAGCAGCAGAGAAGCACTTCTCCTCATGGAAGAAATGAGCGACACCGGAATGGTCTGTTCAGCAGATTTTGTCGAAGTCAATCCTACACTGGACGTACAGAATCAGACTGCAAAAATGACCGTCCAGCTTATTGCAAGACTGTTGGGAGACCGGTTGTACTGAGTTTATGAACATGGAAAGGGATAAAAAACTTCAGCTGCTGGACATAATCCGACAGGAAAACCTTTTTTACTGGGAATACGACATCCAGAACGACAAAATAGAATTTCCTTTCCCGGAACTGACTCCTCCCTTTGACGACAATTCCGATTTTTCCGCTTTTCATGAACAGGCTGCCTATTTTCACCGGAAAATGAGAGAAGGCAAGAAAACTGCAGAACGCATGATGTTGGGAAATGACGGAAAAACTCCTTATTCCGTAAAATACGTCAACATTTTTGATTCAGAAGGAAAACCTGTGCGGGCACGCGCCACAGCCCATCCGATGCAGGAATTCCAGAAACTTGAAGAAGGTTTCCTCCGGGCAGCAGAAAACGAAGGTTTTTACACATGGCGCATAGACTGTCCGCAGAAACAGTTTGTTTCAAACCACACACTCGATCAGCTTTACGGACCTTTGGACATTCAGTTTCCTCCCGAAGGCGGATTTTCCACATTTTCTTTTCCCGAGGACATTCATCCTGATGACATCCAGTCAGAAAAAAATGCCATGAATGGACTCAGATCAGGATCAGATACAGTTACCTACAAAATCCGGAAACGGAACCGCAAAACATTCAGCTGGGACTGGCTTCACATTACCTATTCAATCATCCGTGACGAAAACCGTCAGATTATTCATGCCATAGGAAGTGCAAGCGATATTTCTTCCCAAATGGAAGAGCAGGAAAAATTCCGGATTTTTCAGGACTACCGGAATGTTCTTAAACAAAGTACCCTTGCGTACTTCAAGATGAATCTGACAAAAAACATTCTTCTTGACGGACAGACTTCCGATTCAGTCATCCTTGCATTGAAAGATGCCGGAACCATCGATCTGTTTTTCCAGCGGGTATATAATCTTCTTCCTTTTGCAGAAGACCGTCTCCGCTATGAAAAAACATTTTCCCGGGATCTGCTGCTTTCTTTTTTTGCACAGGGCGAAAAAGAAGTTTCCCTGGATTACAGGTACAGCAACAGTCTGGGTGTTCTGGTCTGGCGACGCACAACCGTAGAAATGATTGAAAACCCTTTCACCAGAGATGTGGAAGCTGTCCTCTACTCTACCGACATTGACACGGCAAAAAAAACCGAACTGCTTTTACAACGGCTTATTGATACAGACTACTCCTTTGTCTGTCTTGCCGATATCCGGACTAATCTGCTTTCCGTATACGGAGAACGCAAAGACAACAAGATGATTTTTCATGACATGGAAACTCCTGTTGAATACACAAAGGCAATCGAAAAAGAACTCAGCAGCCGTATTGACAGCCGTTTTGCACAAGAATGCATCAATACACTTTCCATGCATAACATCAGAACCCGTTTGGAACGCCGTAGCCGCTTCATCTGCACTTTTCCGGAAAAAAACAGTGACACTTCAGTAGAACGCTTCTGCCAGTTCAAATGCGAATACATTGATCAAAGCAAGACAGCGGTTCTTGTAACCTGTTCCGGAATGACAGAAGCTTTCTATGCAGAACGCAGACAGAAACGTCTTCTTCAGGACGCATTGGAACAGACAAAGCGGGCAAACAATTCCAAAACGGTGTTCCTTTCCCGCATGAGTCATGAAATCAGGAATCCTCTGAGCGGCATTATGGGAATGATTGCCCTTGCAGAAGACGAACTCAAAAGAAAACACAATGCGGAAGAAGCAGAAAAATGTCTTGAAAAGATAAACGGTTCAACACGGTACCTCCGTGACCTGATAAACGAAATTCTTGACATGTCACGCATCGAAAGCGGAAAAGTGTTCATCAAGCACGATACCATCAGACTGTCTCAGTTCGTTTCCAGCATCAATACAATCTGTCATCCTCAGGCAGAAAACAAAGGCTTGGATTATATTTCCATCGTAAATGACAGCATTGACGCCCAGTTTGTCGGTGACTCAATGAAGCTTCAGCAGGTGCTGATCAATCTGATCGGAAATGCGGTAAAGTTCACGGAACCGGGCGGAGCCATCCGCTTCATGGCAGAAAGCAAAGAAAACGGCAAAGACAAAGTTCGTCTTGTTTTTACAGTTGAAGACACCGGTATCGGAATCAGCCCGAAATTCCTGCCCAACATTTTCAAGCCTTTTGAGCAGGAACACACGAACAGGACAGCCCGATATGAAGGAACCGGACTGGGGCTTGCAATCAGCCACAGCCTGATTGAACTGATGGGCGGAACAATCACTGTGGAAAGTGCAGAAGGCTCCGGATCCACATTTACAGTTTCTGTCACTCTTCCCTCTTGTCCCGATTCTTCAGACCGCAATGACAAATCTTCTGGCGGGACATATTCACTTCCCCGAAAAACCGTCGTCTCCGATATGCCATATGATTTTTCAGCCATCCGCATTCTTCTCTGTGAAGACCATCCTCTCAACATTGAAGTTGCAAAACGCCTGCTTCAACTGAAGAAAGCCTCTGTGGAAATTGCAGAAAACGGGAAAATAGCAGTTGATAAAGTATTGTCCGGAGGGGAAAATTATTTTGACCTGATTCTTATGGACATTCGAATGCCCGAAATGGACGGACTGGAAGCAACGGAAAAAATCCGCTCACTTCCTTTGGAATACACGAAAAAAGTGCCTGTTGTGGCAATGAGTGCAAATGCTTTTGACATTGACATAGAAGAATCCCGGAGCAAAGGCATGAATGGTCATCTTGCAAAACCCTTTGAACCGGAAATTCTTTTCAAGACAATTGCCGACTTCTGCCGGAAATGATTCTTCAGGCTTTTATGCCGTCAATTGCCAAAGTAATGGCGTCTGCAAGTTCATCAACATTGGACTGATTCAGCAGCGAAATCCTGAAAATCGTTGATTCAATCAGACTGTAGAAAAGTTCGTTGGTTGCCTTGACGTTTATGTCCTTGAATTCACCTGTCTTGATTCCTTCAATCAGAACCGTTGATAACAGATGACGGAGACGGAGTATTCTTCGGCGGACACGTTCACCCACGTCAGTGCCTGTTTTCTGCAATTTGAGCAGATAAGCAAGCAGTACATTGAACAAAGACTGATATTCAACGCATTTGCTTATTACGCATTCCATGATTGCCTGAAGTTTCTGGGAATTAGTCAGTGTTTTTCTGGCAATAATTTCCTGCAGAGCTTTCTCAATTTCAGAAGTCAGCTGTTTGATGCTGAAAAGAAAAATCTCGGATTTGTTCTTGAAATAAATGTAAAGCGTAGTGCGAGTAATTCCACAGGCATCTGCAATTTTCTGCAGAGTCACATCATCAAAACCTTCTGCTTCAAATACTTTGATTGCTTTATAAAGTATTTCTTTTCTCCGTTTGTCATGTTCAACAACAATTGCCATGATTTTCCCTCTGATTTTTTTCTGATATCAATACATGTAAAATACAGTATCCAAATTACCGCACTTGATTTTCCGCTGGGATGCAGCTTTTTTTCCGAAAGCTTCTTCAAATCCTGCACAGGAAGTGATGAATCCCATTTTCCAGTCCGGGAATGCTTCCAAAAGGCCATGCATATCACTGTAGAGAGCAAGTGCTTCTTCTTCTTCACCCAAACGCTCGCCATAAGGGGGATTTCCCAAAAGCAGACCTTCTTCATAAGGAGCCTGCAGATCCTTGAAATCTGCCTGAGTAAAGTCAGGGCGCTGAATGCGCATGTCACTGCCGATCAGCTGAAGGGCGCGTCCTGCTGTAACACAGGCATGTTCTGCATTGATTCTTGCACGTTCCACAGCGGCACCGTCAATATCAGAGCCTGTAATGCGCGCCTGGTTTTCCGGCGTAATTTTTGCAGCCTGGTTGCGGCGGATTTCAAGCCAAAGATCCGGGTCAAAGAATGCCAGCGTTTCAAAAGCAAATCTTCTTCCGAAACCGGGAGCAACATTGTATGCGTAAAGTGCAGCCTCAATTGCAATTGTTCCAGATCCGCAGAAAGGATCATGAAGAGGAATTTTACGCCGCCAGCACATAAGCTGAAGCAGAACAGCTGCAGTTGTTTCGCGCAAAGGAGCCACACCGCCTTCTGTACGGTAACCGCGTTTGTTCAGCGGAGCACCGGAAAGGTCAAGCAATACTGTAGCCTGATTTTTTTCCAGATAAATGCGGACTGTTGCTTCGTCCCCTGTTTCAGGCATAACGCTCATATGCCATACATCACCAAGTTTTTTGTAAATTGCTTTGTGAGCCATTCCCTGAATGCTGTGCTCTGAAGACAAAGCGCTTCCGTGGGAACGGACTTTGTCTACAACAACCCGGGTATCTTTTTTGAAGTAATCCTGCCACGGAACTGCATAAATCCCGTCAAAAAGCGCATCAAAATTCGGTGCACGGAAAGAAGCCATCTGCAGGTAAACACGGTCTGCAGTGCGAAGACACAGATTCGAACGGTATATTCCCTCTTCAGGACAAGTAAATGCAACACGTCCGGGATCAGTCTGAACCGGTTTGTAATCCAATTTCCGGATTTCGTTTCCAAGAACCTTTTCTGCGCCCAGTGCGCATAAGGCAACAAGTGTAATCATGATTACATATTAGCAATTTCTGTAAAAATGTTAAAGTAACAGAGATTTTCTCTTCAAATCCCATAAAGATTTTTTTTTCGCTTTATGATATATTCCGATTCATGAATACAAATACAATGTACCGCCTGCAAAAGGCATGTGAATCAAAGGGTCCTCTCTGTATCGGACTTGATACGGATCCCTCTTATGTACCGGATTCTGTACGCAAAAATTACAGTTCTGATTCTGAAGCAGTTTTGGCTTACAATTCTGCAATCATCGAAGCCGCTTCTGATTTTGCTGCCTGCTACAAAGTTCAGATTGCTTATTACGAAGCCATGGGACTTGCCGGACTTGATGCTTTTTCAAAGACCCTCAGAATGGTCCGCGGCAAGAACATTCCCGTCATTTCTGACATCAAGCGCGGTGACATTGCTGACACGGCAAAAGCTTATGCGAGAGCCCATTTCAGCGGAGATTTTGAAACCGACATTATTACAGTAAATCCTTACATGGGTTTTGATACTCTGGAACCTTTCATCGAAGCTGCAGTTGCCGCCGGAGAAAAAACCGGAGAAACAAAAGGAATGTTCGTTCTTCTTCGCACTTCAAATCCGGGAATGACGGACATTGAAAAACAGGCTCTTGCAGAAAACAACGGAGAATGCGTTCTGGACCGTGTAGGTTCTCAACTGCTCAAAATTGCCGACCGCTTTGCTGATCACGGGATTTCTCCTGTCGGTGCAGTTGTTGGATGTACCGAAGAATCTGATGCCCGTGCTCTCCGTGACAAATACAAAAACCTGTTCTTCCTGATTCCCGGATACGGTGCTCAGGGAGGAGCTGCCCGAATTGCTGCAACACTGCTGGACAATGCCGGTGGAACAGTAAACTCATCACGCGGAATTCTCTGTGCCTGGAAAAAAGATCCCGGTCTTGCAGAAAAACGTGATTCCGGCATCCTGACTTTGGATGACATTGCTCAGGCTGCTGCCCGTGCTGCAGAAGCTTCAAAGCAGGATCTTCTGGGTGCCAAAAATCTGATCAAATAAACTCCGGAGACGCAATATGTGTGAAAATCAAACAAAATCAATCTGTTCGGGAACAGTAACAAAAATCGGCCCGGTTGCTGACAACATTTTTGAACTTGTTCTGCTTGTAAAAAAACCCGATGCTGCTTCTTTGCCCAAATCCGGACAATTCTACATGTTGCGCCACCAGCCTTCAAAAGTTCTTCTTTCACGTCCCATAAGCATTTTCTGCAGCCGCAGTTCTGAAAGCGGACTTGAACTCAGTTTCCTCATCATGCAGAAGGGATCTGGAACAAAGGAACTCACCTGCTGCAGAACAGGTGACTCCGTGGAAATCATGGGTCCCCTCGGAAACAGTTTTGAAGACTTTTATACCCCAGGTAAAAAAATCGCGATTGTCGGCGGCGGAATCGGTGTTGCACCTGTTGCCGGTTTTGCAGAAACACTGGCCGACGGTTCCTATGATTTTTTTGCATCTTTCAAAAGCGGTTCCTACGGAACTGATCATTTGAAACCTGAACATCTTTTTGTTTCTACTGACGACGGAAGCGTAGGAACAAAGGGAATGCTTCCGGTCATTCTGAACGAAACTATCCTTGCACAGAATGGATATTCTGCCGTGTACGCCTGCGGTCCTGAACCGATGCTCGCTTATGTGCAGAACTTGTGCAGAACTTGCGGCATTCCCTGCTTTCTCAGCATGGAAGCCCACATGGCCTGCGGTGTCGGCGCATGTCTCGGATGCACAATTGAAACAACTTTGGGCAACCGGCGCTGCTGCAAAGACGGTCCCGTTTTTCCGGGCGAAATTCTCGTATTCAAACCCAGAAAACCCGCCCGCTTTCCTTTAAGCCCCGCAAACAGTGCAGACCAATCCGCCGGAAACTGCTGTCCTGATCTGTCCGTAAAAATTGCCGGTGTTTCTTTTGCAAACCCGGTCATTGCCGCATCAGGAACTTTCGGATACGGCGCCGAATACAGCCAGCTTGTAAACGTTGATTCTTTGGGCGGCATCTGTTCCAAAGGTCTTACACTTCAGCCCAAAGCAGGAAACCCCGGGCAGCGCCTTGTGGAAAACGCCGGCGGTCTTATGAACTCAATCGGCCTTGAAAATCCTGGAATCGCACATTTCATCGAACATGAGCTGCCCTCAATGCTTCAGTACAAAGCCGTTACAATTGCAAATCTGTCCGGTTCGTCAAAAGAAACTTACGTTGAAGGCGCAAAACTTCTGGATGCAACCGATGTTCCCATGATAGAACTGAATATTTCCTGCCCCAATGTCAAAGCCGGCGGAATGGCTTTCGGTCTTGATCCTTCAGCTGCAGGCGACATTACCGCATCCGTAAGGGCAGTCACAAAAAAACCGCTTATGGTAAAACTGTCACCCAATGCACCGGACATTGTTGCCATTGCAGATGCAGTCCGCAAAGCCGGTGCCGATGCAATCAGTCTTGTAAACACTTTTCAGGGACTTGCCGTAGATATTGAAAAAGGCGAAACCGTATTTGCCAACATAAAAGCAGGTTATTCCGGCCCTGCAGTCAAACCCCTTGCACTTCGAATGGTTTATGACGTCTGTTCCTACATGAAAAAACTGCCTTTGTCAGAGCAGATTCCGGTAGTCGGATTAGGCGGAATAGCCACATGGCAGGATGCAGTCGAATTCATTATGTGCGGAGCTGCCGCAGTTCAAGTTGGAACTGCAACTTTTGCAAATCCTTCCGCAATGGAAGAAATTGTCTCCGGAATTGCCGGCTTCCTTAAAAGAAAAGGCTGTACAAATCTGGAACAAATCCGGGGATGCGCTCTTCCTGCATGACAGGAAAACCGGTCTTTCAGAACCTGATTGTTCCGAAATCCAGTGATACAAAGGGCCGCACTCTGTTTTCCATTGTTCCGGCCCCGATTCTTATGACCGCACTGAACGCATCCGTTACCCGAAGAACCGTATCAAAAGAAGAGCGCCATTCAAGGTCTGCCAGTGTAAGTGAAGCATAGTCTTTCCAGACATTGCCGACTGCGCCTGAAACAGAAAACAGCATCTGGCCGCCCAAAACCGTAAGCTGATTCCAGGGCATGAACTGCAGTGAAGCACCTATGGCAAATTTGTGCAGCCCGAAAGAACCTGCTCCGGAAATCTGTGGGAAAAGCCTTCTGTCACTTCCTGTGGAAAAACCGTATACACTCATAAGCTGCGGAGTTTTCAGCAGCTGCTGTGAAATGTTCATTCCCGCATAACCCAAAAGCAGCAGACTCCATTTGTTTCCGAAAGGAATTGCTCCATAAGCATCAACTTCCACTTTTTCAAAGATTCCGCCGGTTGAACCGCCGTGCCTTAATCCGAAGGGAATTACACCTGTTCCCGAAAGATTTACGTAAGCACCTTTTGTTGGAAAATTAGGATGGTTCAGAGAGGAAAAAGTATAGTCAAGGAAAAAATCTCCTGTAAACAATTCCCCGCCCGCCGGCTTATATGCTGACTGAGACGTGTCAAAAAAATGAATTCCTGCACCGGTAAACAGAGTATGCTGTGAAGAAAAAGGAAAGGCAAACTCCAAAGAGGCCGCTTTTTCTTTAACTTCACTTGCTTCCAGGTTATGATGTACCCAACCGGATGTTACCCGCTTTTCAGAAATTTCATAATCTGCCGAGAGACGGACAAAAGAACGGCTGAAAATCGGCTGCAGAAACATCATATGGAACTCGGTTCCGTCCAAAAAAGCCGTACTGGCGGAAAGAATCGAACCGTGCCCTGTCAGATTTCTGTACTGATATTCTGATGTCAGAAGCAGATGCCGGCTGGAATCCATTGCCATTGTTCCTTCATATTCCATGCCCAGAAGAATCACTGCTTTCTCTGTTTTTTTCGGTGTACAGATGACGCAAACCTTATGTTTGTCAGAATCATCTTCCAAAGGATAAAAACGTGTGATTACACGGGAATAATTTCCGCCTCCATAAATCTGATTCATAAAAGACTTGTACTTTGCCTTTGAAAGCGGTTTTCCTTCCAAAGAAGCAAAAAGTTTCCGTATAAATGCTTCATCAGAAGGAATTGCCCCTGAAATTTCCAGTTCCACCGGAAAAATCTCTTTTTTGAATTCCCCGTTCTCCAGCTTTTCCCGTGAAGTCAGTGCCATTGTATCCGGAAAATATTTGTCCTTGATTTCCTGTAGTGCAGCTGCATATTGAGCAGTATTCTGCTTTGACAGTTCATAAATTTCCTGACACTTGTCATATTGCACCATGTTGTACCGGGTAACTTCCGGCATGACAATCAGATCAGCCTGACCGTACTCAGCCTCTTTTCTTACGGCCTGCTCCATGAAAATAATCTGGACGAAAGCCAAAAGCGGATTGTCCTCAAATTCATTCTGATCAGTAAAAAGGTAATCCTGAAGATCCACACCGATTACAATGTCGTAACCCAGATCATAAGCTGTCTGCAAAGGAAAATTGCTTCGTGCAAGACCGTCGATATAATGAGTGCCGTCAATTTCAAAAGCCTGAAAAACTGTAGGAATGCTTATGCTTGCTCTGACAGCTTCTGCCAAATCCCCCGAATCAAAAACATTCAGTTTTCCTGTAAGAAGCTCTGTTGCAACCGCTCTGAAAGGAACGGGAAGCTTGTCAAAATCCAGATCCGACGGATAATCAAGCAGGAAACCTTTGAACAGTTCATAAGTTTTTTGACCTGTAAGGAATCCGCTTCCCATCTGCAGTGCAAAATTGTCCCCGAATTGCACGGAAACAGGTTTGCCGGTGCTTCCGTGACTGCCCAATGAATGTTCAAAAGGTGTGTATGTAGCATCGTTGAATATTTCCTGCCAAGAAATACTGCACCAATTGGAATAGATTTCTTCAGGCGTATATCCTGCGGCATACAGAGCTCCGATGATTGATCCCGCACTGTTTCCGATTATCATATCCACTGGAATTCCGATTTCTTCGATCATTTCCAGAAAGGGAATATGTGCTACACCCAAAGCACCGCCACCGGAAAGCACCAATGCAACGGAAGGCCTTTCTTTTTGCTGCTGATTTTTTTCCTGAGAATACAATGCCCCGCAAATCAGGACAAAGGCCGTTACAAAAGAGAAAATTTTTTTCAGTGCTCTTGTCATTTTTTTCTTTTATCTGATATCTGAATCAGTCTGAAAGACGGAATTCCGCCAGATTGGCAACTTGTTTGAGAGCGTCCGTCAGTTCAAAAATATCCACATCCTGCGGTGCTTTGACAATAAAAGTTATGTCTATCCGTTTCTCACCCATTACACGCTTTACGTCAGTGCTTGAAACCGAAAGCCCTTTTTCTGCCAATGTACTTTTGAGAAGCGGAAAATCTATGCGTTTGTTGTCAAAAACCAGATGAAGCTGCTTTGTCCGCTCGGATTTGAAAACTTTGTCTTCAAACTTTTCCACAAAAACCAGAGAAAGTTCCAGAAGAGCCAGAACAACTGCCGCGGGAACAATAAAACCTGCACCCAATGCCAGACCTATTGCCGCCGTTGCCCAAATAATCGCTGATGAAGTGAGACCCTTTATGTTGAGTCCCTGATGAAAAATCGCACCGGCACCCAAAAATCCTATTCCGGATACAACCTGCGCTGCAATACGGGCCGGGTCAGAAGTGCCGGAAACGGATAAATTCCGTGCCGTGTAAACAGAAAGCATCATGAGAAGATCCGCAGACACACAGATCAGAATCAGAGTGCGCATACCCACAAACTGCTGCCTCATGCGGCGTTCAAAACCCAGGACTGCTCCGGCAAAAAAACCGGCCAGGATTCGGAAACATACGTTCGGCAATGTAAGTTCAGTAGAAAACAAAAGGTCGTACATATCTTATCCTTCTTAATTCAACCTAAAATCAACAGAACACCGGGACTATCAGCGTGCCAGGAACGGCAGCAGAACGGCGGGTTTTGCACCCGGTTTGAGCCAATGAGCTGCGTGTTTCGGGGAAGACTGGACTTTTCGGGCCTGAGGAAGCAGAAGATAATTGAACAGCCATGAAGCGTTTTCAGCGGAAGCTTCTGTTTCACTTTTTACAAGTGTTACTCCAAGATTTTTCCCTGCATACTGGCCCGCAATTTTTTCCGCAAAAGCACAGAAAGCAGCCTGAGCAGCCGTAACGAGAACAGAATTTTCTGCCTGGGCCGGTTCATAAACATAGAAAACCAGCTGTCCTTCTTCTGCCTGTGAAAGACGTGGCAAAAGCTCGTTTGTCAAATAAAGATAGCCCAGAAGCATTTCATCAATGCCGCGGGAAACCGATTCCAAAGTGTAATTTGAAAAATATGAGTTATAGACTGTCGTATCAAAGAAAAGCACTGCCTGACCGATTTTGTCAAAAGCATTTTCTGCCTGAAGAAGCAGAGCTCTGGATGAAATCGGAGAAGCTCTGTTCCATGAAATTCCCATGTTCTCCTGAGAAGCAGGATTTGCCGTATCTGTAGTTATTGCTGAAAAAACTTTGTTTCCTGCAGCCTGTGCTGCATCAAGAAAAATATTGTTTGAAGAAGCCGGACATCCGGCAAGTAATACTGTCTGAGTCATGAAAACAGTATAGCAACATGACGGCTAATTCTCAAGAATATTCTGTACAACTCCGCATTCAAGCTACTTAACCGGTTTATTGAAACAGTTCATGAATCTCGTCTATAATGCATTCATGAAAGTCACGATCAAAGAACTGGCTGAAAAAGCCGGTGTTTCAAAGACAGCTGTTTCTTTTGCATTCAACAATCCCAAGCGCATTTCCGCGGACACATACAACAGAATCATGCAGATTGCAAGAGAAATCGGTTACTCACCTGATCCGGTGGCCAGAATTCTTGCAACACACCGCACTCAGACCATCGGAATGCTTTTTCCCCAACCTGTGACTGAAATTTTCAAAAATCCCCATATTGCAGAACTTGTCCGCGGAGTCGGTGCACTCTGTGACGAAAAAGGGTATTCACTGACTCTTCTTTCACCTTTGAAAGGCGTTATTGACCACACTGTGCAGAATGCTGCCGTTGACGGCATGATTATTCTGGGTGTGGACAAATATTCCACAGTTCATGACGCCTTCAGACAGCGTTCCATGCCCTATGTTGCCATTGATGCCGACATGAATGCCGAATACAGCAATGTGGGAATCGACGATGCGTCACTTTCCGAAAAACTGATGGATATTCTTCTGGACAACGGTCACCGCCGCATCTGCTTCTGTTCACTGCAGCCGGTTGCCGAAGATCTTGCAGAAAGCGTTCATTCCATAACTTATGATGCCCGTACTCAGGGAATCCGCAAATCAGTAGAAAAACACAATCTTTCAGAAGAGGACAAAAATCAGTTCATCTACATTGATTCAGAAACTTCTTTCGAACCATGCTTCCGTATGGCAAAAGAGGTTCTGTCCAAAAATCCGCGCCCTACAGCAGTTTTCTGCAACGCGGACATTCAGGCTTTCGGTTTTTACAGTGCTGCACAGGATCTGGGTCTTTCCATTCCGGAAGATTTTTCCGTAGTTTCTTTTGATGACCTTTCAATTTCCCGCATTCTCAAACCCGGTCTCACTGCCGTACATCAGAATGCCTACGAAAAAGGCCTTTGTGCTGCAAAACTTCTTATGGAACAGCTTGACGGCTGTGCTCCAAGATCCACATTGGTTCCCGCTTCTGTTGAAGAACGGGGGTCCGTTGCCCGAATCTGATTTTTTTAGAGTTATTTCCTGTATATCAGTTCGAATTCCTCAAAAACTACCGGCATTTCAGGCGTAAAATCATAACCCATCAGATCTGCGTCTTCTTCAAATGCTTCATCATGATGAAAACGCCATTCTTCCATGGAAGAATCTTCACCTTCTTTCTGTGCCATATCCCAAGTGACTGCGCTGTAAGGCAAAACCGTCACTTTTTTTGTTCTGATTATTCCCATGGGTTTTTCTTCCCAGTCCACGAGAACATAAGTATTTCCTTCTTTCGGGAGAGGTTCATTGTCCAGCACATAAGATTCCATTGCGGCACATGTTGCCGTCTTTTTTCCCGAAAGCACCAGAAGGCTCAGTTCCAGAGAAAGCTGTGCATTCCAGCCGAATGAAATTTCTCCGCAGTAAGCTGATTTTGATTCACTGGGGTTTTTCTTAATAAAATCAGTCCAGTATTGTTCTGCTTTTGTCATATTTATATTATATCATTTATGAGCGCTATTTTGAACGGAAACTCAATTGATTTGGGCGTATGCTATTATCCTGAACATTGGGACGAAAAACTTTGGAAAACTGATCTTGACAGAATGATTTCTGCCGGATTGAAAACCATTCGTATTGCAGAATTTGCCTGGAATCTGATTGAACCCCATGAAAATTCATTTGATTATTCTTTTTTTGACCGCTTTCTTGATCTTGCCAAAACCAAAGGAATCCAAGTCATTTTCTGCACACCAACAGCCACACCGCCTGCATGGCTTACGGAAAAATATCCTGAAGTTCTTAATGCTGACATTGACGGCCATCTGATTCATCACGGATCAAGGCGCCATTACAATTACAATTCTCCTGTTTATAGAGAATTTGCCGCAAGAATCACTGAAAAAAGTGCATCACATTATGCAAAACATCCTGCAATCATCGGCTGGCAGCTGGACAATGAATTCAACTGCGAAGCCAATGAATTTTATTCAAAAAGTGATGACCAAGCTTTCAGAGTCTTCGTTCAGAAAAAATACGGTTCTTTGGACGAACTTAACAAAGCATGGGGAACGGTTTTCTGGAATCAGACTTATTCCGATTGGAATCAGGTGCATCTGCCAAGACGGACAAACAGTTCTTCACCGAATCCCCACCTACATCTGGATTATCTCCGCTTCATTTCAGACAGCGTAAATACATTTGCTTCCGCTCAGGCAAAAATCATCAGAAAATATGCAAAACCCGGTGATTTCATCACGACAAACGGACTTTTCGGCAACATCGATTATGTGCGTCTTACAAAAGAATCACTGGATTTCATGACCTATGACAGTTACCCGAACTTTGCATACTGCATCAACGGATTCCAAAACTCTGATTTTGCAAAGGACAGGGAATGGAGCAGAAATCTTACGGAAACCCGCGCTGTTTCAGGTTCTTTCGGAATCATGGAACAACAGTCAGGTGCAAACGGTTGGACCACTTCCATGGAAGCACCTGCACCAAGACCGGGACAAATCAGTCTCTGGGCTTTGCAGAGTATTGCCCACGGTGCTGATTACGTAAGTTTTTTCAGATGGCGCACTGCTGCATTCGGCACGGAAATTTACTGGCACGGAATTCTTGACTATTCAGGGCGCAACAACAGACGTCTTGAAGAAATCACAGAACTTTCAAGAAAAATTGAAAATCTGCAGTGCCTTGCCGGAAGCAGGTTCCATGCAAAAGTTGCCATTGTCAAAGATTACGACAATATTTGGGATTCTCAGTTTGACGTATGGAAAAAACGCATCGAATCACAAAGCCATTATTCGCTTTTCAAAATGTGCCAGCTTCTTCATGTGCCCTTCGACTATGTTTATGCAGAATCAGACACTTTCAAAAACGGGCTTTCTTCTTACAACGTGGTTTTTTATCCCCATCCTTCCATTCTTACGGAAGAACGAATTGCAGTTCTTGAAAAATATGCTGCAGAAGGCGGCACTGTTGTTTTCGGATGCAGAACCGGTTATAAGGAAATTCACGGTAAATGTGTTGATTCACTGCTTCCGGGTCTTGCCGCAAAGCTTTCCGGCACTGACATTCCCGAATACAGTCTTGTTCCGCCGGACGAAGTTCCACTTATGGTAAATTGGCCTTCTGATTCAGAAACCGGTTCTGACAGTTCTTTTGAAGCAGCAGTCTTTGTTGACGAACTTGAAGCAGCAGCGGAATCGGCTTCTGTTGTTGCCCGTTATTCAACAGGATCTTTCGGTGAAAGAAAATCCGGTGCAGTTGTCCACAATGCTTTCGGCAAAGGCCACTGTTATTATTTCGGCGGTGCTTTTTCCGACAGTGCTGCTGAAGTTTTCCTGAAACAGCTGAAGGTGGCCGAACCCTACGGAAAAATGTTGTCACTTCCGCAGTGCTGCGAAATGACAGTACGGAAAAGCGATGACGGAACCATGTATTTTTTTGTGCTGAACTACAGCAAATCACCTGTCGAGATAGAAGTCCTACAACCGATGTATGAATTGTTTGACAAATCTGTCCGACAGGGAAAAATCAATCTTTCCGGATATGGAGTATGTGTTTTCAAGACACAGCAAATCAAATGAAAAACAAATTGATTGAATTCATCCGAAGCGAAATTGTTCTTTGCGTTGCACTGCTTCTGGCGGTTGTTTCAAGCATTTTTACACTTCCGGGCAAAGAAATCCTGACTTATATTGATTTCAATACCCTTTTCCTGCTTTTTTCACTTATGTGCGTAATGGCAGGTTTCAAAGAAATGGGGATTTTTGAAATCTGTTCCAGGTTTCTTCTTGACAAGACAAAATCCACAGGCGGAATTCTGTCTGTTCTGATTTTTCTTCCTTTCTTTTTCAGCATGATCATTACAAATGATGTTGCACTGATTACATTTGTTCCTCTAGCCCTCATCACCTTAAAATTTAGCGGACTCGAAAAACTTGCCGTCGTCACAATTGTTCTCCAGACTCTGGCGGCAAATCTTGGAAGCATGCTTCTTCCCATGGGAAATCCGCAGAATCTGTATCTTTATAATCTTGCAGGCATTTCTTTGGGACAATTCATCCTTGTAATGCTTCCCTACACCTGCGCAAGTTTTCTGCTTCTTGCACTCTGCGTTCTGGTGATTCACGGAAAAAACAGGAATGCCGCCCAATCCGGCGTGTCAAATCAGATAATCAATGAAAACACCAAATCCGGAAAAAAAAGCACTCTTTCAGTAATCACCACGATTCTGTGTTTTGTCCTCAGCATGCTCTCTGTTTTCAAAGTATTGCAGCCAGCAGTTCTTTTCATAATTGTTGCTGTACTTTATCTGATTTTTAACCGGAAAATTCTTCTGAAAGTGGATTATTCCCTTTTGGCAACTTTTGTAGGTTTTTTTGTTTTTGTGGGAAACATCAAGTCTGTTCCCCAGGTAAGCGCTTTTCTGCACGGTATTCTTCTTGACCACGAAGTTCCTGTTGCGGTCGCGGCAAGTCAGGTCATATCCAATGTTCCCGCCGCACTGCTGCTTTCAGGCTTTACACAGAAATACGAACTTCTGATTGCAGGAACAAACTTAGGCGGCCTCGGAACTTTGATTGCCTCCATGGCCAGTCTGATTTCCTACAAACAGATTTCCGCGGCCTACCCGGAGCGGCGGGGCAAATATTTTGCTGTTTTTACAGTTTTCAACATTGCCTTTCTTGCCGTTCTGATGGTTCTCTGGGTCTTAATCAGCTGATTCTGTTTCCTGCCAGTTTCGGGCACGTTCAACTGCCCGCTGCCAGCCTTTGTACAGTTTGTCACGAACCGCCGCTTCCATTTTGGGTTCAAAAACTCTTTCTGTTTTGCGGCGTTCCAGTATTTCTTCGCGGCTTTTCCAGAATCCTGCAGCAAGACCTGCAAGATATGCAGCACCCAATGCAGTGGTTTCAACGTTTTCCGGTCTGTTGACCTGTGTATTCAGAATATCTGACTGAAACTGCATCATCACATTGCTTACGCAGGCACCGCCGTCCACATTCAGCATGTTGATCGGAACGCCTGAATCTTCAACCATTGTATCAAGCACATCCCGCACCTGATAAGCAATTCCTTCCAGTGCTGCACGGCATATGTGGGCTTTTTTTACACCGCGTGTCAAACCGACCAGAGTTCCGCGGGCATACATATCCCAATAAGGTGTTCCCAAACCTACAAAAGCCGGAACAAGATATGCTCCGTTTGAATCCGGAACGCTTTCTGCAAGCATGTCAACTTCCGGTGCAGTACGAATCAGTTCCAGTTCATCACGCAGCCATTTGATTACAGCACCGCCGATGAAAACGCTTCCTTCAAGAGCGTATTCCACTTTTCCGTTCAGTCCCAAAGCGATTGTCGTAAGAAGTTGTTTTGAACCTACAGCTTTTGTTCCTGTATTCATCAGCATGAAGCAGCCTGTTCCATAGGTGTTCTTTGCGTCTCCTGCCTTGAAGCAGCCCTGGCCGAACAATGCGGACTGCTGGTCTCCGATTGCAGAAGCAATGGGAACCGAAAAACCGCATACTTCCGGATCCGTATTGCAGTAAACGGAACTAGAATCCTTAACTTCGGGAAGAATGCAGCGGGGAATGTTCAGAAGCTCAAGAAGTTCTTCATCCCATTCCAGTCTGTAAATGTTGTACAGCATTGTGCGGCTTGCATTTGTCACATCCGTTACATGGCATTTTCCGCCGGAAAGTTTCCAGATGAGCCATGTATCAATTGTTCCTGCAAGAATTTCCCCTTTTTCGGCTCTTTCCCTTAGTCCCGGCACATTGTCCAGCATCCATTTGATTTTGGTTCCTGAAAAATAAGCATCTATCTTAAGTCCGGTTTTTTCCCGTATAAGTTCGTCATAACCTTTTCGGGTCAATTCATCGCACAAAGAAGCTGTTCTGCGGCATTGCCAGACAATTGCATGATAAACAGGCTTTCCGGTTTTTTTGTCCCAAAGCACCACTGTTTCCCGCTGATTTGTTATACCGATTGCCGCAATTTCATCACGTTTGATTTCCGTGTCGATGATCACTGTCTGGAGCACACCAAGCTGACATTTGAACAGTTCTTCAGCATCGTGTTCAACCCAACCGGGCTGCGGATAAAACTGAGTGAATTCCTGAGCTTTTGATCCCAAAGGATTGCATTCTCTGTCATAAACAATAGCCCGGGATGATGTTGTTCCCTGATCCAAAGCAATGATGTATTTCTTTTCCATGAAATTCCCCTTTTTATTTTTGTTTTTCTATTTTTGCAGAATCATTCTAACACGTGTTTTTCTTATTGTGGAAAAAAACACTTTAAATCAGAAAACTGATTTCTGATGGCAGGATTTGAATTTGGGGTTTATACTTCATTCATTGAAATTTCAGGGGGATTTTATATGAAAGCTCTGTTTATCGGTGGAACCGGAACAATCAGCATGGCAATTACACGCGCGCTTCAGAACACTGAGTGGGATCTGTATCTGCTCAACCGCGGAAACCGGAAATATGATTTTGCATCAAACATTCACCAGATTACGGCGGACATCAGCAACGAAGCTGCAGTCAAAGAAACTCTCAAAGACATGTCTTTTGATGTGGTATGTGATTTTATCGGTTTTGAACCTGAGCAAGTTGAACGTGACTACCGTCTTTTTGCAGGAAAAACCCGCCAGTATATGTACATAAGTTCAGCCTCTGCCTATGCAAAACCTGTTCAGGATTACCGGATTACTGAAGGTACGGCACTTGCAAATCCTTATTGGGAATATTCACGGAACAAGATTGCCTGCGAAGACATTCTTATGAATCATTTCCGGAAGGACAATTTCCCGGTAACAATCATTCGCCCCAGCCACACATATGATGAACGTTTTGTTCCTCTGGGAGTACACGGGCCCAAAGGAAGTTATCAAGTCATCAAACGCATGATGGAAGGAAAACCGGTTATTATCCACGGAGACGGAACTGCTCTTTGGACAATGACGCACAATTCGGATTTTGCCCGCGGATTCATCGGACTGATGGGCAATTCCCATGCAGTCGGAGAAGCTTTTCAGATTACAAGCGAAGAATCTCTCACATGGAACCAGATTTTCCAGTGTGTTGCGGATGCACTCAATGTGCCTCTCAAACCTTATTATGTTTCTTCTGAGTTTCTGGCAAAAGCCGGAAAGCATTTTGACGTCGGAAGCGGTCTGCTCGGTGACAAAGCACACACTGTAGTTTTTGACAATGCAAAACTCCAGAAAGCTGTTCCTGAATTCTGCACACGTGTTCCTTTTGCCAAAGGCATCCGCCAGACAATTGAATACGTGCTCTCACATCCTGAGTGTCAGACCGAAGATCCTGACTTTGACTCCTGGTGCGACAAAGTCATTGCAGCACAGGAAAAAGCGCTGGTATCCGTATTGTCATCAATTTAATCTACTTAATCTTACGGATTTAATCCTTTGAGGCGGGAAAAACATTCTTTCACGGAATTATCCCCGCCTTTACAAAGGGCTGTAATTACGGGCCGTCCCACCATAACCTGGGATGCGCCCAAATATCCTGCCAAAGCAACGTCTTCTTCCGTGCGGATTCCGCCGTCTATCCAAAGTTCACCACAATTGTTCCGCAGAATTTCACCTTTCTGAACCAGAAAATCCGCCGTACTTCCTATGCGGTTTTCAACACGGCCTCCATGATTGGAAATGACCACCACATCAGGTTTTACTTCTTTAACAAGTTCTACATCAGCATCCGTAAAAACACCTTTTATTGCAAAAGGCACTTTGCAGCGTTTTTTCAGTTCCTGCATCTGGGCGGCGTTTTTTTTCTCAAGTTTTACCAGATTGCGCATTGTTACGATATTGTAGGAATCTATGTCCACACCGCAATATTCCATGATTTTTTCAGCCCATTCCATTCTCTCGAACAGTTTTTTATTGGGATAAGGCTTCATGAACACTGCCGCTTTCACTTCTTTTCCGTTTTTTTCTGTTTCTGCCAGTGAAGCAACAGCTTCTATTCCGTATCTGATTTTTTCATCAGGACAGCCGTCACCCAGACTCAGCAAAAAACCTGCTGAATATGCTGCATTAATCATGTGGAAATAAAACTGTTTCTCTTCAGCATAACCTACGTTTTCCACACCGCCGGTTATCGGTGCCAGTCGGAGTTCAGGCATGGCCGTCCGCTTTGTTTTTGCCAAAAAGTCAGAATAATCATTTTTCAGTTTCTGCCATGCACTGCAGTTAAGCCGGAAATTCACACTGCTGTCAAAACCGCCCATTCCGGGCATTTCTCCCACACATCCGTTTCCGTTGCAGACAGAACAAAAATGGCATTTGAAAGATGTTGCCGAATCAGTCACCAAAGCAGGTTCCTACCTCACGGGCTGCCATAAGCAGAGGATGATTCAGCGGGACTTTTTTGATTTTGCCCGCAATGTCTTCCAAAGGAACACCGACAGGTTCACCGTTCTGCAATGCAACCATTTTTCCGAAGTCTCCCTTGGCAATCATATGTGCAGCAGCAGTTCCGAACTGTGTTGCCAAAACCCGGTCATAGGGCACAGGAGTTCCTCCGCGCTGCAGATAACCCAGCACTGTAACACGGGATTCCAGTTCCGTTGCTTCTTCAAGTTCTTTTGCCACTTTGTATCCGATTGAATAAGGCATTTCAGCCCGGGCTTTCTTCAGGGATTTTTTGTCCATGTAAGATTCTTTTTCTGACAAAGCACCCTCAGCAACCACAACAATTGAAAAACCATGGCCTGATTTCTGACGTTCTTTGATATGCTTTGCAATGGGCTCAATACGGTAAGGAATTTCCGGAATCAGAATAACGTCTCCGCCGCCTGCAATTCCTGCGTAAAGGCCAAGCCATCCTGCCTTGTGTCCCATCACTTCTATGACCATGATACGGCTGTGACTGTGGGCTGTCGTATGAAGACGGTCAATTGCTTCTGTCGCAACGGACACTGCCGTATGAAATCCGAAAGTAATGTCCGTAAGAGGCAGATCATTGTCGATTGTCTTTGGCAGCCCGATCACATTCAGCCCTTCTTCTGCAAGGAGAGAAGCTGTGGTATTTGTTCCGTTGCCTCCAAGAACAACCAGTGCATCCAAACCCATTTTCTTGTAGTTCTTTTTTATTGCTTCAACAGGATATAATCCGGTTTTTTCATTGCGTTCAGGATTTTTGAAAGGCTTTTCTCTTGAAGTGCCGAGAATTGTTCCTCCGCGGGTAAGAATCCCGGAAAGCACATCGCGTGTCAGTTCATGGTAGTTTCCTTCAATCAGGCCTCTGTAACCCTGTTCGATTCCATAAACTTTTATTCCGTATTCGTCCATGCATGTACGGGCAACCGCACGGATTGCAGCATTCAAACCGGGAGCATCTCCGCCCGAAGTAAGGATGCCGATTTTTTTCACTGATGTTTTTTCCATGTTTCCACCTTTTTTCCGCAATCCTGCAGATAAAGCATTTTTGCTCCGGATTTTCTGTCTATGGTCAGGGATTCTGCTTTTTTGCTTCCTTTGTAAATTACTCCGTCTCCGCTTCTGAAGTTATTTTCCGGAGCAACCGCCAGTGTCAGACCCATTTCTGAACAGCAGTATCTTCCGGTTTGTCCGCCAAAAAGAGCAATCGGGTCGGAGACAACACGAAGTTTGAGAGGCTCCTTCTGAACAGAAGCTTTTGCCTTGTCATAAGCCTTTGTGTTTCCATGGGCAAAAACAAAGGAAACTGCTGCTCTGTCTTTTGGCAGTCCGGCTTTTTCTGACAATTTCTGAAGTGCTTTCGGAGCGGTTGTTGCATCAAGAACAAAATGACACCACTTTCCGCCTTTTTTGCCTTCCATCGGGCATTCACCTTCAAAAGGGCATGGAAGATCTATCTGCTTTTTCTGCCTGATAAAACAGGAACGCAAAAGGGAAACAAAACGCCCTGCACGCGGAATACCCGGTTCTGCAACAAAAATGCCGGCGCCTTCATTGCAGTAAGAAAGTATTGTAGAGCTGTTTTTCTTTGACACTTCTTCCAAAGGTTTGTCAGTGGACCAGTAAGCCTCGTTGAACATGTTTGCGCATGTAAACAAATCAGCTTTTTTCCGGATTTCTGTGCCGAATTCACCTTTTACCCGGATTATGTTCCAGGTTTTCTGCATTTCATCAAAAGAGGCAGTTTTTGCAGCCACTTTCAGAAACAGTTCTTCTCCCAAGGAAAGAGCCGTTTGGGACAAATCCACGCAATACCAGGTCAAAGCTTTTTTCCGCAAAGTGGGACATGCAAGCCACAAAGCCACCACCACAGTAAGCGGACCTGAACCCATGTCTATACAGACACTTTCATCTGTAAGGCTTTCCAAAAAACTTCTTGTTTCAGGCTTTGTCTCAAGTCCTGCAAAAATCGGTGTAAGTCTTACCAGATTCCACCACATGAAATAGCGGGCATAGGCAATCAGATATTTTGTATCGTTCATATAACCCAAACGTCTTGACTGACGCTCATCTGTCAGAGAATGGGACAACTCTTTGATTATTTCGTTCTGCTGATATAATTGCCGGCTGTTGAGAGGCTTGATATCCTGAATTATGCCGTCAAATTGTTCCAGTATTTCACGTGTCCCTTTTTCAAGAGGATTGAATACTGCATCATATTTTTCATAAATTTTTTTCGGTTCTTTTCTTTCCATAGTCTAGTCTGCTGATTTTACCGGTTTGTCTGAGAATTCATCTTGTTTTTATTTTTGCACGCTTCCATTTCATGAAACATATTCAGCAGTTCGCCGCGCATTTCATTGATTTCGTGAAGTTTGTCCGCATCTTCAGGGCGCATGTCAGCTTCTTCAATCACACGGCGGCGTGCCTCGCTTATTGTAAGGTGCTGTTCATGAATCAGATGCTTTATGCGCAGAATCATCTGAACGTCACGCAGTGTATAGGAACGTCTTCCCCCAATGTCTTTCTGCGGTGCCAAAGAAGGTTCGATTTCTTCCCAATACCGCAGCACATGAGCTTTTACGCCGCTGACTTTTTCAACTTCTCCAATACTGAACTGCGCCATAAACACCTACTCTCTTGTCCGTTTTTCCCATTTCTGGCGGCTGGCCTTAAGTTCCAGCTGGACCGGAATTTTGTCAAAACCCAAATCAGTACGGATTTTGTTTTTAAGATACGCCAGATATGTGGGCTGAACAACTTCCGGCCTTGTTGCAAAAATCAGGAATTTTACAGGATTTGTACTGATCTGTGTCATATAACGGATTTTGAAACTTGCACTGCGGCTTGCAGGAGGCGGATATGCGGTAACCCAATCCTTAAGTGCAGTATTCAGAACACCTGTTTCCACTTTTTTCGTAAGCTGATTGTACAGTTCCATGGCCGTGTTCAGAAGCTGTTTTATTCCTGTATTTTCTTTTGCAGAAATTGCAACAACCGGAGCATATTCCATATGACCGAACATAATCTTTATGTTTCTTTCAGCTTCTTTGAAAGTCTTTTTTTCCTGATTCTGGGTATCCCATTTGTTCAGAATGAAAATTACTCCACGTCCTCTTTCATAGGCAAGACCGATAACTTTTTTATCCTGCTCTGTAAGACCTTCCTGAGCGTCCATCATGTAGAAAACCAGATCGGTTCTGTCCAAGGTTTTGATTGCGCGGGTTACAGAGTAATATTCCACGTCTTCTTTAACTTTTGCCTTGCGACGGATTCCTGCAGTATCCAGAACTTTGAAGCGCTTGTTCTTGAAAGCAAAAGTTCCTTCAACAACATCACGGGTTGTTCCGGCATAATCGCTTACAATGGAAGCTTCTGTTTCCGTAAGCAGATTGGAAAGAGTGGATTTTCCCGTATTCGGTTTTCCCATAATTGCAATTTTGATTTCTTCAGGTTCTTCACCTTCTTCCACTTTGGAAAAATCCATACGGGATTCAATAAGACCATACAAATCAGGTATATGATCTCCATGCTCTGCGGAAATAAACAGAAGTTCCTTGAATCCGAACTGACTGAATTCCCAGGCAGATTCTTCGTTGCGGCCACCTTCCGTTTTGTTTACGGCAGCTACAACTTTATTCCAATAGGGTCTGAGCAATGCAATGAATTCTTCGTCTTCGGCAGTTACAACTCCGGCTTCCAGCAGCAGAAGAATCAGATCCGCCTTTTTAAGGGACTCCAAAGTTTTCTGGACAACAAGCTCATCCAGCTCTGCTTCCTTTGAGCCGATATCACGTTCCAGCTTAAAACCGCCTGTATCCATTACACAAAGAGGTTTTTCATTCAGAAAAGCGGTTTCTTTGATCGGATCCCGCGTAACACCCGGAGTAGGATCAGTAATTGCACGGCGCTTGTGCAGCATTCTGTTGAACAAAGTTGATTTTCCCACATTGGGGCGACCTACAATTACCAGCAGCGGCAGGTTCTTATATTTTTTCTGCTCCATCAGTTCTCTCTTTTGAAAAAATTATTTATTTCAGAACTTGTTTGTTCCATTGTCCCACAAGAAAGCACATTTTGACTGAATTGTGACAGTTCTTCAAGGGTCCGCCCTGAAATTTCTGACTTTATCCTGTTTATCTGTCCGGAAGGCATACTGAGTTTTGTAATGCCAAGACCGGTCAAAAAACATGAGCCTTCTTCCGTGCCTGCCAAAGATCCGCAGACTGAAACAGGAATACCCGCTTCTTTGGCAGCAGAGGCAGTCTGAGCAATCAGTCTGCATACAGCCGGATTCATCTGGTTGAAAAGCCCGGCAACAGAGCCATTTTCCCTATCCACGCACAAAGTGTACTGAGTCAGATCATTGGTGCCCAAAGAAAAGAAATCCGCTTTTTTTGCAAACCAATCGGCAAGAACTGCCGCAGCAGGAGTTTCTATCATCACACCTAAAGGCACGTTTTTATTGAATGGAATGCCGGCCTTTTCAAGTTTTTCCGCTTCTTCACCAAGTATTGCCGCCGCAGATTCCAGCTGATCCGGGCCGGTTACCAAAGGCAGCATGATTTTCAAGTTTCCATGGACTGAAGCCCGCAAAAGTGCACGGAGCTGTGTCCTGAAAAAGTCCGGGTTTGCCAGACAGAACCTTATTGCCCGCTGACCCAGCAGAGGATTTGTTTCTTTTTCCGGCTGCATGGGGACAGATCCGTTGGCCACAATTTTGTCACCGCCTACATCCAATGTCCGGATTGTAACTGGTTTTCCATGAGCAGCTTCCAATACCCGTCTGTATGCTTCATACTGGGCTTCTTCACCCATATCCGCATTGTCCATAAAAAGGAATTCCGTTCTGAAAAGACCAATTCCGTCTGCACCGGCGGAAAAAGCTTTTTCTGCTTCTTCAACGCTTCCTGCATTTGCCAGAAAGTCAATTCTCGTTCCGTCAACAGTCATTCCGGGAATTTGTGAAAACTTTTCCAACCGGGCAGATTCCGCATTTTGTCCTTGAATTTTATAATCATAAAATTTTTCAGTTTCCGAATCCGGTTCCACAATTACAATTCCTTCAGAACCGTCAACAATCACTTTGCCGCCGGAAGGAAAATCTTCTTCAGAAACTTCTGCTCCTGTCACGTAAGGAATTCCCAATGAACGGGCAATAATCGCAACATGAGAACTGGTTCCGCCTTCTTTTGTCACAAGTCCGGAAACTTTCTTTTTGCCTAAATAAACTGCATCAGAAGGTTTCAATGTGTCACAGACCAGAACGGATTTTTCAGGAACCGATTCCAGTTTTTCACGGACCGTCATTTCAGGAGGACACATTTTTTCGAGAACTTTGCCATAAACATCAAGAATGTCCTGAGATCTTTCTGCAAGATATTCGATTCCTGCGCTTTTCAGCCGGTCGGCATATTCCCGGGTTTTCCGCTTAACAACCGTTTCTATGTTCAGTGAATCTTTTTCATACACTTTTTTTATTTCATCAACAAATTCAGGATCAGACAGCATCATTACATAAGTTTCAAAAATCGGAGCCTGATCAGGATCAGCTTCCGAAGCAGTCTGAATCATTGAATCCAAAACCTGCTGACGGCATTGGGAAAATCTGTTCCAACCGGATTCTTTTTCTTCCTGGCCAATATGATATTCGGGAATTGTCAGAATCTGATCTGCAATGACATAACAGAATCCGGATACTACTCCGGAAGAAGCGGGTATTCCTTTAAACGTTTTCACTTTTTAAATATATCAATCAGTTTGTACCCTTGTCAAAGGAAACAATCTGAATACCATACATTTGATTAGTACACGGCTTTAATACCACGCGTTATAATTTTTTTATGGATTCAGCTATTATTTATGCAAATGCAGAAAAGATTCGTGGTGTCTTGCGCTATGTTTCAAGATTCAAAGATGCAATCATCGTAATTCATCTTGATGATGACATTCTCAATTCAACTCTTTTTTCAAGTCATATTCATGACATTGCATTTGTTCATGAAGCTGGTCTGAAAGTGATAATCGTTCCCGGCGCAAAAAAAAGGATAGACAGTATTCTTACTGATGCCGGATGTTCCTGGACAAATAAAAATTCAATACGTATCACCGATGAAAAAGCAATTCCTCTTATCAAGATGGCAGCTTTTGACGTTTCGAATCAGGTCATGACAAGTCTTGCAGAAGTCGGACTTACTGCCGTGATCGGAAACTGGGTCCGGGCCCGGGGTATCGGTGTTATTGACGGAGTTGATTACTGTACGGCAGGTGAAATTGACAAAATCAATCTGGAATCACTTGAAAGCATTCTTGCTCAAAAACATATTCCGATTTTTCCCTGCATCGGCTGGTCGGGTCAGGGAAAACCCTACAATATTTCTTCCGTCCGCCTTGCAACAGAAATTGCTTCCCGTCTTCATGCACAGAAACTTTTTTTCCTGACATCGGGAGACTCAGTCACGACGGAATCCTTCAGCATTCCTTCTTCTGCAATTGTCACCGATAATGGATCAATTCCCGCCCTTGATCTTGATGAAGCAAATTATGTTCTTGAAAACACTCCAGCCAATCAGAAAACTGACAGAACTTTGTCGCTTATCCGTCAGTGTGTGATTGCCTGCAGACAGAATGTTGAACGTGCCCACATTGTAAACGGACAGGCAGACGGTTCCCTTCTCACGGAGATTTTTTCGGACAATGGTTCCGGAACAATGGTATACACTTCAAACTATGGCGGAATCCGCAGCATGACTCCGGAAGATATTCCTTCCATTCTGACTCTGATGCAGCCTTTTGTTGAAAAAGGCAATCTTTTGCCGAGAACTCAAGTACAATTGCAGGCCACTTGGCAAGACTACATTGTTTATGAAGTGGATGGCGGCATAAAAGCTTGTGCCGCACTTCATCAGTATGAATCGGACAAAACTCAGGCTGAAATTGCTGCTGTTGCTGTTTCTGAAAGGTTTTCCTCTTTGGGAATCGGCCCCAAACTGATTAATTATCTGATTGACAAGGCCCGTAACCGTGGTCTGAGAAAAGTGTTTCTTCTTACCACCAAAACTTCTGACTGGTTTGAACAGTTCGGATTTGTTTCTTCCGATGTGTCAGAAATCCCTGAAGAACGCAAAGCCCACTGGTCACCGGAACGCAATTCAAAGGTTTATTCTCTTCCACTGTAAATGACAAAAACTGTCATACTGAGCAAGTGATTGCAGTGAATCAAGTCGGGACATCTTCATAAACTTCTGTGATGCATTATATAGACCCTTCGACTTCGCTCAGGGTGACATTTTTTTCTGCGCAGGATAAACTCAGCACCCATGGTCATGTTGAAATGATAAAAGAATGTCATGTTGAGCAGAGTCGAAGCATCTGTTTCATTACTCTTTCAAAATGATAAAAGAATGTCATGTTGAGCGAAGTCGAAGCATCTGTTTCATTATTCTTTCAAAATGATAAAAGAATGTCATGTTGAGCGAAGTCGAAACATCTGTTTATTCGCACACTCCAGGCAAGGATAAGAAGGTAGATTATGAATCGGGCAGATTGTATCAACCGGCTGGGAAACTTTCTCGGCCCCAGAGATTTTGCTTCTTTGGATGAAGCTCCTCACGCAGATGTTTTCGTTCTTTTCGGCGGATCCATCATTGCAGGTGGTGACGTGATGGCAGAAGCAATTCAGAAAAAAGTTGCCGACCATTACGTCATTGTAGGCGGAGCCGGTCACACTACAGAAACTTTGCGGGAACAGTTCAAAAAAGAATGTCCTGATATGGACACTGCCAATCGGACGGAAGCGGAACTTTTTAACAGATATCTGCAAATCCGTTATTCTGTTCAGGCGGATTTTCTTGAAACCAAATCTACAAACTGCGGTAACAACATCACTTTTTTACTTGATCTTCTCAAAGACAAAAACATTTTCTTCAATTCAATAATTCTTTGCCAGGATGCAACCATGCAGCTCCGCATGTATGCCGGTTTGAAAAAATATGTTTCCGATTCCGTCCGAATTTTCAACTTTGCCGCTTATTCTGCACAGGTTTCAGAGTCCGAAGGCCATCTTTCTTTCGACAATACCATTCACTGCATGTGGGATATGGATCGTTATATTTCACTTATTATGGGTGAAATTCCCCGTCTTTCCGACAATGAAAACGGCTATGGTCCTGCCGGCAAAAACTTTATTGCTCATGTTGATATTCCCGACGATGTTCTTAAGGCTTTTGATTTTCTGAAGAACTTTTATTCTGTCAGAAATGCCAATCCTGATTTTGCCGGGTGATGTTTCACGTGAAACATTTGTTTTGTTTCCCATCGGCTTAAAAATTGTTTCACGTGAAACACTGAAAGAATAAAAAAAGCCTGCCAGTTTAATTCAACGGACAGGCTTTTAATTTGCATGAACTACCAGATGGCAGGACTATTTGATTGCACGGACGAGACGAATACCAATCTGAAAACGTGCTGTACTGGCAGAATCAGATTCACTGCTTGTTACCTTACAGAAATCTGAGTAAGCGTACATACCGCCACCACCGCCACGATAAGTGCGGTTGCCGTTACTGTCTGCATCCCAGCACCATTCCGCTACGTTTCCGCTCATATCATAAAGTCCATATCCATTTGCCTGAAGCTTTGCAACCGGTTTATGAATTGTCAAGTAATCAGTATTACCAAAATGCCAGGCTACTTTATCCAGGTTGTTGCCGCCTGCATAGGTAAAGTTCTGTCCACCTCTTGCAGCGTACTCCCATTCCTCTTCCGTAGGAAGACGGAAACCATCAGCCTTTGTATTCTGTGTAATGGTTCCACGTATACTTCCACCTTTGTGCGGTGTATATCCCCATTTCTTCACATCTGTGTTTCCGTTCACTGCATAAACCGGCTCAAATCCAGCTTCAACACTGAACCTGTTGCAGAAGTAAATGGCATCGTACCAGCTTACGGACTCAACGGGATCACTTTCATTCTTTGAATGGCTTGGATTCTCACCCATTATTTTCTCATAAAGCTTCTGGTTTATTTCTGTCTTACTGATGGCATAGTTTTTTCCAGGAACAGGGGCAAAAAGTTCGTTCACCGCATACTGGATATCTACTGAAGATGCACCATTAAGTCCTGCAGTATAGTCTCTGAGTTCCTCCGTAGTTGCTTTACGGACAAGACGCAGAGCACCACCGGGGTAGCGATCATCCCAGATCGTTTCCAATAGATCGTAAAGTTTAATGTCATAGAATCCATAACGGTTCTTCATCTGACCTACAGGATAAAACTCCTTGAAATACCAGGTCCAGTTGGTGTAGAAATTCGCAAGCCAGGCATTCTTCTCTGCTTCAAAAAGACCCAGGAATGTATAATCTTCCGCATCTTTTTCAACATATGTAAGTTCTTCGTCAGTAGGAAGACGGAATCCATCTGCTTTCGTGTTCTGTGTTATGTTTCCATTTATACTTTCATGTTTATGTGGTATATATCCCCATTTTGCAATATCTGTGTTTCCGTTTACTGCGTAGACAGGATTCAATCCGGCTGCAACACTGAGAGCATTACAGAAGTAAATTGCATCATACCATCCAAAATCATGAACCCGATATTCCGGATTAATTACGTCATTCTGACCATATTGTATAACTACCGGATTCTGACCCATTATCAATTCGTACAGTCTCTGCGAAACATGAGTTTTTCCCATCACAATGTCTTTTCCTGGCACCACAGCAAAGGAGTCTTTTAATAATTCTTTCAGTTCATTTCCGCTGTCTTTTGCAGCCTTTTCCTTATCTGCCCTGTATTTTTCAGCAGCAGCTTTCAGTTCTTCTGCAGTTCCATTTCTGACAATACGAAAACCAACCATTATATTCGGCATACCGGAATCTTCTTTCTCTCTTACTGTCAGTTCGTAAGGTTTATAGGCAGCCTCACCTCCTTCCCAAGAGATGGGTGTTCTATAACCGCTGCCACGATGGTAACTGTTTCCGTTGCCGTCTGTCTCCCAACACCATTCACAGACATTTCCGGTCATGTCATAAAGTCCATAGTCATTTGGGTTCAGCTGACCTACAGGATGAGATGTTGTTTCACCTGCATCATTCCACCATGCCACTTCAGAAATTGAATTGCTGCCGGAAAAACGATTATCATCCATTCCACCTTTAGCTGCATATTCCCATTCCTCTTCTGTAGGCAGGCGATATCCATTGGCACCTGTATCCTGTGTTATAGTTCCGTTGATACTTTCAAACTTATGTGGTGTATATCCCCATTCTGCAATATCTGTATTTCCATCCACCGCATATACAGAATCCAATCCGGCTGCAAGACTTAACTTGTTGCAGAAGTAGATGGCATCGTACCAGCTGACATTATCAACAGGATTCTTCTCACCTTTTGAATAACTTGGATTGATTCCCGTTATCAATTCATACAGACTCTGGGTAACTTCTGTTCTCTGAATCAGATATTCCTTTCCAGGAACGTAATTAAAACCTTCCTCAACTTCAGGAATTATCCACTTAACGGATTTAATCCATTCAGCATTCTTTAAGGCCTGTGCCTGTGTCTGCTTTGTTCTGAACCAGTCATTAACTTTTTCTGCTTTTATATCTTTACTGTTCTTCCAATATATAAACACAGCTTTGTCATTTGTAGATCCAGTCTCAGGAAGCTTAAACTCAGGAAACTTCTTTATGAATGTCCTTCCGCCTTTGTCATCTGCCTTGTTATATTCACCGTACTGCAGATAACAGACTACAGGGTTAAGGAAAGCCTCTCCCTTCTCTATCTTATTCATTACATCAAAGGAAATTCCTTCCAGTGTGATTGTACTTTCAGCACCGATCAGGCATCTTTTTCCGGCGAATAATTCCTTGCCGTTCTTATCAACAACGTTGAACTTAACATCCATAAGTTTTGCAAGAGCGAATGCATTGTAATATTTGCTGTTCTCTTTATAGATATAAGCTCCATTTACACTGTAAACACTGTTCTTTGCGGAACTTGCTGATTCCTCCGGCCAGTTTGCAGGAAGTGTCCAGCTGCTTTTTCTTGCTGCTGCGTAACCTTTTGCAATAACACCTACAGTCCTGTTATAACGGTCACTGCGTACATAAGTGATATCTGCACTATAAGTTGCTGTCTTGGCAGAATTGTTCACCTTTACCTGTTTTAATTCCCCAACATTGACCTTAAAGGTATTGTATGTACATGCGTACTGCTCGCTTTCTATAAGAAGAGCTTTCCATGCATCACGGAGAGTGGTGGCATTGTATGAACCGTATCCAGGGTTTCCGCTTTCTATGGTATCTTTCAGTTTCTCATAGCCTTTGTAGGCTTCTTCCTTAAGCTCCACAGAAATGTCTGCGGCCATCGCATCATAGTAGGCATCCAGTGCAAGACACCACTGTTTCTTTCCCTCGTATTCCTTTGCCTTTGACAGGTAGCTATCATAGCTCTGTGAAAAGAGCATGCTAACACCAAGAATCATCAGTATTGTAAATAATACTTTCTTCATCTTTCCTCCAAATGATATCTATTATTCAAGTCAGTTTTTCTCAGACTTGCTGTTTCTACCGGAATCTGTTTCTAAAATCGGAATAAACTGCAGAAGAATTGAAACTTACTTTTTTTCAAAAAAATTATATATGAACAATCTTAAAAAAGAAAATTTATTTTTTACAGAAAAAAAAAGACTGCCCGAAAGAGCAGCCTTAAATCATTGCAGGGGATTAATCCTCAGTGCTAGTTTCTTTTTCAACACGGTCAACACCGATTACCATATCCGGTTTTTCGATGGTGAAAACATTTACACCGACTGCAGCCCTACCCTGTGCACGTATTCCTCCGACATCAGTACGAATGGATTTTCCCTGACTGGTAATACACATTATGTCATCAGTTTCAGAAACAGAAAGGACACCAACGATTTCACCGGTTTTATCAGACAAAGTGTAGCACCGCTGACCGCCGGTTCCACGGCCATGAGCCATGAATTCGTCAAACTTTACACGCTTTCCCTGACCACAAGAAGTAATGAACAAAGCGGAAGTATCCTCTGAAACAAGAATTGCACCGGCCAGTTCGTCATCACTGCTCAGCTTAAGACCGGAAACACCGCGGGATGCACGGCCCATAACACGAACTTCTTCTTCTTTGATGCGGAGTGCCTGTCCCAGACGGGAAGTAAGAAGAACATCACTTGAACCGTCAGTCAGAAGTGCGGCGACAACTTTATCACCTTCATCAAGATTGATTGCGATGATTCCCCTTGTCTTTGCATTGCTGAAGTCAGTCAGGCAGACTTTTTTCACAACACCGTTGGCAGTTGCCATGAAAAGATATCTGTCATCTGTAAAATCCTGAACTGCAACTGTTGTAGCAATCTCTTCATCAGAAGAAATTGCAAGCAGACTCTTTATGTGAGTTCCGCGGGAATTCTTGCTGCTTTCAGGGATTTCATGAACTTTTACATAATAGGCTTTTCCGGCAGTTGAAATGAAGAGGACTTTGTCATGGGTAGTCGCAGTGAAAACCTGTTTTACATAATCATCTTCAACAAGTTTTGTTGCATTGGAACCCTTTCCGCCGCGACCCTGGGATTTGTATGAAGAAGCAGGCACGCACTTGATATAACCCAAATGGGAAATAAGAACTGCCATATTCTCTTTCTTGATCATGTCTTCAATATTCACTGACTCAATCTCGTCAGAAAGAATATCTGTACGGCGGTCATCTCCGAATTTATCGACAATTGCATCTGTTTCTTCTTTTATCAGGGCAAGAATTTTTTCATGGTGAGCAAGCAGATCTTCAAGATGTGCAATCCATGCTTTAAGTTCTTCCATCTGTTTTTTCAGTTCATCAATACGCAGATGAGTAAGAACACCCATGCGCATATCCACAATTGCCTGACTCTGCTCTTCGTCAAAACCGAAACGTTCGCTCAGTTTTGCTTTGGCTTCTGTTTCATCACGGCTTCCGCGGATAATCGCAATTACTTCATCAACACAGTCAACAGCCGTAATTCTTGCTTCAAGAATGTGCTCATCATGTTTTGCCTTTTTCAGGTCAAACTGTGTACGACGTGTAATGACATTGTCACGATGATCTACAAAACACTGGATAAGCTGCTTAAGATTAAGAATCTGAGGGCGGCCGTTTACCAAAGCCAGGTTGATGATACCGTAACTTGACTGCAATGCTGTTTTTGCAAAAAGCTGATTCAAAACCACTTTTGCGATTGCACCGCGTTTTATATCAACTTCAATGCGGACTTCATCACCATGAGAACCGTCATTTACGCGCTCAATTCCTTCAATCACTTTATCGCGGGCAAGTTCACCGATTTTTGTTACAAGATCAGTTGTTCTTGTCTGATAAGGAATTTCAGTAAATACGATCTTTTCTTTTCCTTTGGTATCTACTTCAATAGTAAAGCGGGCACGCATCAGGATTTTTCCGCGTCCTGTACGGTATGCTTCTTTGATTCCTTTTTTGCCGAAAATCAGACCGCCTGTAGGAAAATCCGGACCTTTGATATGAGACATCAGTTCATCAATTGAAATGTCCTGATTGTCGATGAAAGCGTTTATTGCCTTTCCTACTTCGCGGAGATTGTGAGGCGGCATGTTTGTTGCCATACCGACTGCAATACCCGTAGAGCCGTTACAAAGTAAAAAAGGAAAGGCACCGGGAAGAACTGTAGGCTCTTTTCTTGTATCATCAAAGTTGGGAATGAAATCGACTGTATCTTTTTTTATGTCTGCAACCATTTCTTCGGCAATCTTTGACATTTTTGCCTCAGTGTAACGGTAAGCAGCAGCAGGAGAACCGTCTATTCCTCCGAAGTTACCCTGTTTGGTAACAGGCATATAACGCAAAGAAAAACTCTGACCAAGACGTACCATTGCATCATAAACGGAAGCATCACCATGGGGATGATAACGACCCAGTACGTCACCGACTACGGTAGCACATTTTTTTGTCTTGCCGCCGGAAGTAAGGTTTTCTTCAGCCATTGCATAAAGAATGCGGCGATGAACAGGCTTGAGTCCGTCACGAACATCGGGAAGCGCACGCTCAACAATTACTGACATTGAATAGTCAATAAAAGAACGCTGCATTTCATGTTCAATGGGTGCAGACAGAAGATAACCGCCTTCAGGTGTCTGTGATTCTTCGTATTTGATATTTTCAATCATTTATTTTTTCCCGTCATTCTGAATTTGTTTCAGAACCTAATTCTTGAAGAGATCCCGAAACAAGTCCGGGATGACATAATCATTAAACGTCGAGAGTTGCATAAACCGCATTTTCTTCTATGAATCTGCGGCGTGGTTCAACATCATCACCCATGAGCACAGAGAAAATTCTGTCTGCTTCAAGAGCATCAGTAACTTTTACCTGCTTCATGCGGCGGTTTTCAGGAGCCATGGTCGTTTCCTTGAGTTCCTGCCATTCCATTTCACCAAGACCTTTGTAACGCTGGACAGTTGCCTTGTCACGGTCCGGACCAAGTTCTTCAAGTGCATGATCCCGCTCTTCATCACTGAACACAAACTTCTTGAACTTTTTGTATTCAACACGGTAAAGCGGCGGCATGGCGATATATACGTAGCCTTTTTCAATCAGTTCCGGCATGAAGCGGAAGAAGAATGTCATAAGCAATGTTGAAATATGTGCACCGTCAACATCAGCATCGGCCATGATGATGATTTTGTGATAGCGCAGTTTTTCAATATTGAAAGTCTTTCCGATTCCTGTTCCGAGAGAAGCAATTACCGGCTGAAGTTTGTCATTGTTTATTACCTTGTCCGGATGAACTTTTTCAACATTCAGCATTTTTCCCCACAGAGGAAGAATCGCCTGTGTCTTGGGATTTCTGCCCTGTTTGGCAGAACCGCCTGCAGAATCACCCTCAACTATGTAAACTTCACATTCTTCGGGTTTGTTGCTGGAACAGTCCGCAAGTTTTCCGGGAAGTCCGAAGGAATCCATTCCGTTCTTGCGGTTTGCTTCTATTGTCTTTCGGGCTTTGATGCGGCCCAAAGCTTCGTTTACTGCTTTTTCAAGAATTGAATTGCAGATCTGGGGATTCTGTTCAAACCAGATGGTCAGCTTTTCTTTTACCAGAGAGTCAACAATTGTGCGGACTTCCGTATTGCCAAGTTTTGTTTTGGTCTGGCCTTCAAACTGCGGTTCAGGAACTTTTACTGAAATAACAGCCGTAAGACCTGTGCGTACGTCATCACCGGTAAGGCGTTCAATTTTGACATCTTTGTCATTTTTTTTGTCGTTCTTTTTGCTGCGGTCAACTTTGGGATTCAGTTTCTTGAAAAGCTTTTCGTTGTTGTCCAAAGCTTTGTTCAGAACGAATGTCATGGCATTCTTGAAACCGTCAAGATGGGTACCGCCTTCACGGGTATTGATGTCATTTACGTAACTGAAAATTTTGTCAGAATCAAATCCGTCATTGTACTGGATTGAAATGTCAGTGATTATGTCGTTCTGCTCACCGGTAATGAAAATCGGTTCTTCAGGAACTACCTTTTTTCCTTCATTAAGGAATTTTGTGTATTCGTTGATACCGCCGTCAAATTTGAAAACTGATTCTTTGGGAGTTTCAAGACGTTCATCACGAAGAACAATTGTAATTCCGGGATTGAGGAATGCAAGCTCTCTGAGACGGCTTGTAAGAACATCAAAATTGTATGTTGTTGTTTCGGTAAAAATTGAAGCATCGGCCTTCCAACGGATTGTTGTTCCGCGATGTTCAGTTGTTCCTTTCTGTTCAACAGGAGATACGGGAATACCTGTTTCATATCTTTGTTCATAAAGTTTTCCGTCTTTATGAACGTATGCTTCAAGCCACACAGAAAGAGCATTTACACAGGATACACCTACACCGTGCAAACCGCCGGATACTTTGTATGAACCTTTGTCGAATTTACCGCCGGCATGAAGACGTGTCAGAACCAGTTCCAATGCACTGATTCCTTCAGTCGGATGAATGTCTACAGGAATTCCGCGACCGTTGTCTTCAACACGGACAATATCATTCTGTTCAAGAGCAACCAGAATGTTGTCACAATAACCGGCCATTGCTTCGTCGATGGAGTTGTCAACAACTTCGTACACCAGATGATGCAGACCGTTGGGACCTGTTGAACCGATGTACATACCCGGTCTTTTTCTGACTGCTTCCAGTCCTTTTAATACTTGAATGTTAGTGGCTGAATATGAGGCACTCATGAATACCCCTTGGTAATTTTTGGAAAATAGTGGAATGGAGTATATCTGTATTGCTAAAAAAAGTAAAGGTTAGCTATAATGGCGGAATGTCAGACTGCAAAGTGTTCTGGGAAGAAGCAATGAAAATGCTTCACTCCGAGTATATAAGTAACGGTAAAGAAAGCAATTATGTTCTTTGGCTTTCACAGGTCAAATTCTTCAGTTCATCAGGAAATACAATTACAGCAACTGTTCCTTCTCCGTTCATGAAAAAAAATCTTGCAGGCAGAGAAGAACTCCGTAAAGTCAAAGAAAAACTGAATCTTCTTACAGGCCAGGATTTTGAAATCAGTCTGATTGTTGCAGAACCCGGACGTTTTGAATCTGAACCGGCTGAAGAAAAACCTGTTCAAGTTGAGCCCGTAATTTCCCAACCGAATCATGCAAGAAAGCCTGAACCTGTTTTTGTTCCGGAACCTGAACCGGTTGTCCCCTACCCTGCTTCACAGGCTCCGTCAGTTTCAGAAACTGAATTCATCAGGCATCCCCAGCTGGATCCGAACTATACCTTTGACAATTACGTTGTCGGTGAAGACAATTCATTCGCTTACAGTGCATCCGTTGCAGTTGCAAAAAATCCCGGAGAAGCTTACAACCCGCTTCTGATTTACGGCGGTGTAGGTCTCGGAAAAACCCACCTGATGGAAGCCATCGGAAATTCGGCCTGGAAAGACAAGCAAAGCAAAATCATTTATATCTCTGCAGAAAATTTCACCAATGAATTCATTCAGTCACTCAATGACAGAACCATGCAGAAATTCAAGAAGAAATACAGGTCTGTAGACATACTTCTTATTGATGATATTCACTTTCTTCAGAACAAGGACGGAACTCAGGAAGAACTGTTCTACATTTTCGAAGCTCTCTACGCAGCAAAAAAACAGATGGTATTTACCTGCGACCGTCCTGCTTCGGAACTGAAAAATCTTTCAGACCGTCTCAAAAGCCGTTTTGAACGCGGCCTTAATATGAACCTTCAGCCTCCGAAGTATGAGACAAGACGTGCAATCATTGAAAGGAAACTTTCTCAGCAGAACAGGAACATTGATTCAAAAGTCGTTGATTTCATTGCTCAGAATGTTTCTTCAAATGTGCGCCAGCTGGAAGCTTCCCTTACAAAAATTCTTGCATACATGGATCTTGTCGGAAAAAACGTTACTGTGGACATTGCAGAACAGCTTATTGCAACAGAAGGATTTTCTGCAAAACCCTCCGACATTTCTCCTGACTTGATAATCAAAACAGTTGCAGAAAACTACAATGTTACTTCTGCAGCAATCAAAGGTCCCAAAAGAACCAAAAACCTGATGCTTCCGCGTCACATTGCAATGTACATAATGCGCGAAATGACCGAACTTTCTTCAACGGAAATCGCCGCCGAATTCAACGGCCGTGACCATTCCACTGCATTGAGCGCATTCAAGAACATAGAAACTAAAATAAAGGCAGATTCAAGTTTTGATGCAAAAATACAGCTTCTGATACGCTCGATAAAAGAGCATAAAATCAACAACTGATTTTTGGACAACTTGTGGATAATATGGTAATATGTTGGTGAAAAATTGTTCCTGATTTTTTTTGCTGTGGAAATGTGAAAAACCGAATAAAAAAACTTACAAGTTTTCAACATTCGTAATTCAATGCAGAACAAAAAAATAAACTGCTTATTCACATTTGCACAGACTCTATTACTTCTACTGCTAAAATTTATATATGGATATATAAAAGGGAGCGCATATGAAATTCACTTTTGACAGAGATTCAATGCTCAAAGAAATTGCAATAGCACAGGAAATCATTTCCACAAAAAATGCAATTTCAATTTTGTCAAACATTCTGTTCTGTGCAGAAAACAATTCACTGACAATCAAAGCCACAGACCTCAAAATCAATTTTGAAACGAAAATTCCGGTTGAAATTGAAGAAGAAGGAACAACAACAGTTTTCTGTGACAAATTCATAAGCATTCTTAACGCTCTTCCTTCCGGTGACATTGAATTCACTCAGAAAGACATTGTCATCGAAATTACTCCCATTGCTAAAAAAGCAGTTTTCAAGCTGAAAAGCATGGCAAGCGACAAATTCCCTGAATTCTCTTCAACAGAAAATGTTCCTTATTTTGATGTTCCTGCAGATGAATTCAAAGCAATGATTACCCAGACAATTTTTGCCGTTTCTGATGACGAAACACGTTACTTCATGAACGGCGTATTCTTTGAAAAGAAAGATGACAATCTTAATCTTGTTGCAACAGACGGACGCCGCCTTTCTTTCAGTTCAAAACCTTTGTGTGCTGGAATCAACAGTTTTTCAGAAGCGATTGTTCCTCCCAAAATTCTCAACATTCTTCTTAAACGTGCTCCTTCCGAAGGATTCATTTCTTTGGCAATCGTGGACAAGACCATTTTCATCAAGTTTGCAAACTATGAATTTGCTTCTGTTCTCATTGACGGAAAATTCCCTGCATATCAACGTGTAATTCCTGAATCACAGTCATTCAAATTCGAAGTAAACAAGAAGGATCTGCAGGAAGCAATGCACCGCGTAGGTCTTCTGGCCGACAAAAAATCACAGCGTGCTTATTTCGGTCTGACTCCGGGAATGCTTACCGTTTATTCCCAGGAAAGTGAAATCGGTACCGCCCGGGAAGAAGTTCCCTGCAAATATGACGGAGATGAAGTTACAATCGGTCTCAACTTCAGTTATGTGGAAGAACCCATGCGCGTAATGACGACTGACACAATCTGTTTTGAGTTTACGGAACTTATGAAGGCAGTAACCATGCGCCCCGAACCGGCAGGAGATTACTTCCATATAATCATGCCCATGCAGGTGGAGTAATCAGGCTCTGTGCCGTTCCTGAATTTAAGTCTTTACAATTATAGAAATCTGCTCAACGAATCAATAAACCTTCTGGCAAACGAAGTTTTTTTTGTCGGTGAAAACGGACAGGGAAAAAGCAATTTGCTGGAAGCAGTTTATATGTCTTCTTATGCTTCTTCTTTCAGAACTCATACTGATTCAGAAATCGTAAAAACCGGAAACCGGGATTTTTCTGTCCGCGGATTTTTTAAGGATGAAACTGGAAAAACTGACATGGTTCATGTTGAACTCAAGTCAGGAAAAAAGAACATTCTGAAAAACGGAAAACCCATAAAAGACAGGAAAGAACTTATCAACACAATTCCATGTGTCCTCTTCTGTCACGATGACATGGAATTCGTAAACGGTGAACCGGAACGCCGGCGTTTTTTCATAGATCAGTCCCTTTCCATGTACGATGTGATGTATCTGGATCTTTTGCGGAAATACAAAAAAATTCTCAAGAGCCGGAACACAGTTCTTAAGGAAATGCAGTACGACCTTGTGGATATGTACAATCAGCCTCTTGCTGAAACCGGTCTTGAAATAATCAGACGCAGAAAAAATGCTGTTTATCAGTTCAACCGGATTTTTTCCGAACTGTACAAAGACATAACGGGCATAGAAAATGTCCAGATTGTTTACGATCCGTCCTGGAAAACGGACAGTGTGTCTGACATTCTCCAGTCATTCATCAACAGATTTGAAGCAGAAAAATCACTTGGAATTACATTGAGCGGTCCTCACCGTGACAGGATAAAATTCATGCGCGGAGAACAGCCTTTTATTCCGCATGCTTCAACAGGTCAGCGCCGTCTTGTGGCATTGATGCTCCGTGTGGCTCAGGCAAAGTATTTCAAGGAGATAACAGGCAAAAAACCTGTTCTTCTTATGGATGATGTGCTTCTTGAACTGGATCCTGACAAAAGGCAGAAATTCACTTCTCTTCTGCCGGAATATGACCAGCTTTTCTGTACTTTTTTGCCCGGTGAACCTTACGAACGTTACAAAAAGGAAAATACTTTGGTTTACAGAATTTCAGAAGGCGCTTGGGAACTGGAAAAATGAACGGAAAAAAAGATTTGAATGATTTTTCGGCCGCAAATATTATTGAAAAAGTTTTTGCCGACATTTTTCCTGCAGAAATGAAGGAAAGCCTTTCAATCCATAATGTATGGCATGAAGTGGTAAGCACAATAAGAAGCGGGTCGGCGGATTATACACTGAAATCAGACATAGGCAGCCAGCTTGCAGACCACAGCCGTGTAATCGATCTGAAAAACGGTGTGCTTCTTGTTGAAACGGATCATCCCGGCCGGATTCAGCTTTTTCAGATGTACAATGGGTATATTCTTAAAGGTCTCAAGATGAAAATAAAAGAATTGGACATACGTTCAATTTCTTATATACTTAAAAAGTAAAAT
>JAKSTU010000089.1 GCA_024402435.1 Treponemataceae bacterium | reverse complement strand
TAGATCCTTCGACTGGGCTCAGGATGACAAAGCTTTATGTTCCGGACGCACTGAACGCACAACCAACGGCCGTGTTGCCCGCAGTGAACACAGTAAATGCACACCTCCACTGTCATGTTGAGCGCAGTCGAAACATCTTTCCAAATCGCGGGCGCGATAGGATTTGCTCAGAATGCCCGCTTTGCAAGGCTGGTCCCGACGGTGCGCATTGTATTGACAAGGGGGTGAATGTTGAGTTAAGTGTGCAGAACAAAGCCTGAAAAACGGCTGGTTCAGGAGGAAATCCGGGTGAAGACGAAACCAAAAACAGAATATCCTTTTTATTCAGGAAATGATTTGGGCTGGCACAAAGGAACAGCCAAAGTTTGGGCGCCTTCCGCACAAAAAGTGGAAGTCCTTCTGTTCCGCGACCAGAGCGCAGTGGATTCAGGAAATCACTTTCAGACAACGGCTGCCTTTGCTGATGAAACTTCTGGCGTGTGGGCGGCTCCGGTTCCGGCAGAAACGTTCTATTGCTGGCAGATTGACGGGCGCCAAGTGTGCGACATTTATGCAGAAGCGGCCTCCGCTGATTCTGTTGCAGCTTTTGCCGCGGAACTTGCTGACATTCCCTGGAAAGAAAAAGAGTATCAAAATCCCTTTGCTCCGGCAGATTCTTCAGTTTCCCGCTCCGCAACCGAAGCTTTTGTGTACGAAATTCATGTAAGGGACTGGAGCCGGGCATTCGTCCCCGATTCAACCGGAAAGTTTTCTGACATTGCAGAATCCATGCCCCGGTTTGCAGAACATCTTCACAAACTTGGCGTAACTCATGTGCAGCTGCTTCCTTCTTTTGATTATGCGGAAAAAAACGCTGATCCGGCGTACAACTGGGGTTACAATCCTTACCATTTTTTTGTTCCGGAAGGACGTTATGTAAAAGACGCTGACAAAAATCCTCTTGACGGGCCTGCTCAGTTCCGCAATATGGTGGCTGCTTTTCATGAATCAGGCATCGCTGTGGTGATGGACGTAGTTTTCAACCACACTTCGGGAACAGGGAGCAATTCCCTTTTTGACCTTACGGAACCGGGCTATTACTACAGGCTGAAAGACGACGGCTCTTATTACAACGGCTCCGGCTGCGGAAACGAGACAGACAGTTCTGCTCCCATGTTCAGAAAGTACATGATTGACTGCCTTAAACACTGGATGAAGGAATACCATGTAAACGGATTCCGGTTCGACCTGATGGGCGTTCACGAAGTTTCAACAATGGCAGAAATACGCGGTGAACTTGCAGAAATTGATCCGTCAGTGCTGGTCTATGGCGAACCCTGGTGCGGCGGTGAATGCGGTGTGACAGACGGTGTGCATAAAGGCGCAATAGACCGCTGCAAAGGCGTGGGCTGTTTCAACGATGATTTCCGCAATGCAGTCAAAGGTCCTGAATTCGGCGGTTTCGGGCTTGGTCAGGTGCAGGGCGCCTTTAATGATGACATGATATGCCGGTGTCTCTGCGGTTCAAGCCATTTTACACAAAATCCGGCCTGTTCAATAAATTACGTGGAATGTCATGACAATTACACTTTGTCGGACAAACTTTCGCTTTCTTTGGGCGGCCTTCAGAACGGCTTCAAAACTTTTGAGCAGTTTTCACCCCAGGAGCAGCAGCTTCTTAAGGCACAGAACAAACTGGCGGCAGCTTTTGTGTTTCTGGCACAAGGAATGCCCTTCATTAACGGCGGTCAGGAATTCATGCGCACAAAGCAGGGTGACGAAAACAGTTACGCTTCTTCAGATGCAGTGAATCAGATTGATATGAGCTTTGTCAGTCGTTATGAAGACGTGTTCAAAGTTTATTGCGGTTTGTCAGCATTGCGCCAGAAGAGCACGGCATTTACCCACGGACGCAACCTGTTCGCCCGGACTGCATGCGCTCTGCCGGAAGCACAACCTGTGGCGGGCTTTGTGGAATACGGCACTTCCGATCAGGAAAATGAATATCTGGTGTTCTTCAACGCGACGGATTCTGCTTTGGAACCGGCCCGCCCGCTGGAAGGCTTCTGCAGACTGGACGTAACTTCGGGCGAAGTAAAAGAAATGGCTTTGTCAGAAAACTTAGGAATGATTGGCGCCCACAGCTTTGCAGTGTTCCGAAGAAAAAATGTCAGCGTGACTTCATCCGTGTTTTTTTCTCGTACATACGTTTGTCAGCAAGTGTGAACATTTCTTCCATTGTGTTGCATCCTTCTTCAGAAGACGCCATTCCGTATGCAAGAGAAAGCAGAACCGGATAATTTGTGTCTGCAAATTCACTTCTGTTGCAGTGTCTTTCAAATTCAGTAATCAGTTGGAGTCTGTGATCAAAATCACGTCCCATAAGAATCGTTGCAAATTCGTCACCGCCGATCCTGAAAACTGGGCTGTAAAGAAAAGTGTTGCAGATCAGTCTTGATGCACTGATAATCAGCGCGTCTCCGGCTTCGTGACCATAAGTGTCATTTGTAAGTTTCAGGTTGTTCACGTCAAAAACAACCAGTGCACATGGAATGCCTTTCTGAATTCCCCGCACGGCTTTTTCAGCATATTCCATGTATGCGGCCTTGTTTTTTACGCCTGTCATTGCATCGGTGGTTGCTTTGTCATTCAGAATCTGAATATATCCGCGGGTACGTTCGGCCATGATTCCGATGCTGTCTGCAAGACGTTCAACTTCGTCATGGCTGTTGCATTCGGCTACAGCGTCCCAGTTGCCTTTTGCGTACTGGTCTGCAACTTTTGTAAGGTCAACAATGGGCTGAATGAATTTTTTGAGCTGAAGCAGAATGAATATTATGGAAAGAACAAGAATCAGAAAAGCAATGACAAGTCCCAGACGCACCATCTGAACACGGTCTCTGTTCAATTCTTCTTCCGGTGTAAAGAGCACAAAATCCATTCCGTTGGAAAGATTCATAAAAGAAACGATGCTGTTTGTATTGTTGTGATTCAGCACCGGCTGGCTCAGGGCGTTGTCATCGTTGACCAGAAAATCGTTCAGGTTGCTGGTGATTTTTTCTGTAATCAGTTTTCTGTTCCATGAATACATTTCCTGAGTGTTTATATCAACCAAAGTGGCGTATGCTCCGGGATAAAAATCAATCTGATTTGCCAAAGTGAGGAAAACGGAAAAATCAATGTCCATTCCGATAATGCCGACAAAGACATTGTTTTTGTAAATCGGCGCAACATAAGAAATCAGGTGGCGGTCAATGTTGGCATTGTAGTAAAGCGGCATCCAGACTGCGGAATGTGCTTCTATGGGCGCATACCACCAGCCCACATGATTAAAATCGTCTTTGCTGTAGGCGTTTATGTCCGTAGGTTCTGAAATTTCAAAGGCAGCGTTTTTTTCCGGGCGCAAATACCAGAATCCGTCAGTACCGGAGCCGGTAATTGCAGGATCAAGGCGCATGTAAACGCTCATGCAACCTTGTGTATTGCGTGCCAGATCAAGACTGAGCTGGCCGATATATGCGCTGTAAATGCGGCATGAATTGCTGTTTGAAAGCCAGTCCGCAGAAGTCAGGCGGACTTCGGCACATTCCAGAAGTGCGTCAACGGAACGTTCTACCAGCTGAAGCTGTGAATCAAGGCTTATGGCTTGTGCCTTCGTAATTTCGCGGATCATTGTCTGGGAATCCTGCGTTACGATTCTTGATGAGAAAAACCAGCTGACGGAACCGAGAGCAACAGTCAGAATCACCATGAAAAGAATGATCAGTGTGGCAATGCGTGTGCGGATTGATGTGAATTTTAGTCCTGATTCTGAAAAAGAAGCCATAAACGGATTAACATTATAATTAAGGGAAAGGGTGTTTTCAAGTATTCCGGGAAAACTTCATGGGCAATGCGGCTTTCCGGCTCATGCAGGATTTGGTATTATAAGGAATAGGCGGAATGACACAAGGCGCACAACGTCCCTTCGAGGGCCTCAGGGACCACGCTTTGTCATGTTGAGCGGAGTCGGTGCCGTGACTGCACACTTTGTC
>JAKSTU010000088.1 GCA_024402435.1 Treponemataceae bacterium | reverse complement strand
TTCCGTTTGTTTTTTCAGTACGAAATAATGCTGATTTATGACTTTTTCGTTCTTATTCACTTTTGTGCGGCATGTTATAATCGTAACATGAAAAAGACAATCATCAGACAGGAAACTGTAACAATCCCTACATACGGAATCGGGGAACCTGACAAAAACCCCATGTTTTTTGAAAAACGCGTTTATCAGGGTTCAAGCGGAAAAATCTATCCTCTTGCAGCCATTGAATCAGTTAAAGATGAAAAAACCGACAAAGAATACACGGCTGTAATTCTTGAAAATGATTATATTTACGTAATGATTCTGCCCCAACTGGGCGGACGCATCCAGCGTGCTTTGGACAAAACCAACAATTACGATTTTGTGTACTACAATCACGTAATCAAACCGGCTCTTGTAGGACTTACAGGCCCTTGGATTTCAGGCGGAATCGAATTCAACTGGCCGCAGCACCATCGTCCTACAACATTCCTTCCTTCTGACTTTTCACTTAAAGAATACGAAGACGGAAGCGCATCTGTGCTTCTTCATGACACGGACCGTATGTACGGCACACAGGAAACCACTGAAATCCGTATTTATCCTGACAGAGCATGCATAGAAATCAATGCACGGCTTTACAATCCTACAGCTTTTCCGCAAACCTTCCTCTGGTGGGCAAATCCTGCAGTTTCGGTAAACGACTTTACACAATCAGTTTTTCCGCCGGATGTACACGCTGTAATGGATCACGGAAAGCGTGACGTATCAGAATTCCCTGTGGCAAAGGGCATCTACTACAAGCATGATTATTCTGCCGGTGTTGATATTTCACGCTACAAGAACATTCCTGTACCAACTTCATACATGGCTGAAAAATCTTCCTACGATTTTGTGGGCGGTTACGATTATCAGAAAGAAGCGGGACTTCTTCATGTGGCAAGTCATCACGTTTCTCCGGGAAAAAAGCAGTGGACCTGGGGTTGCGGAGATTTCGGCAAAGCCTGGGACAGGAACCTTACCGATTCCGACGGGCCTTACATTGAACTGATGACAGGCGTTTTTACGGACAATCAGCCTGATTTTTCATGGCTCAAACCCTACGAAGAAAAAACTTTTACACAGGTTTTCATGCCTTACAAAAATATCGGTTACGTAAAAAACGCTACAGTTGATGCGGCTGTCAATCTGGAATTTGAAGGCGGCAAAGCGAGAATCCGTGTTTATGCAAGCAGAGTTTTTGAAAATGCGGAAATCAAACTTCTGTACAAAGGAAACCCTGTTGAATCAGGCACCAGAGTGCAGACAATTTCGCCTGAAAACACTGCGGATTTTACAGTTTCTTTGGACAGCCTTCTGCCATCACCCTCTGACAAAGAAGACTGGTCCGATTTTTGCGTAACAGTTTCTGACAATCAGAAAAACATGATTCTGCGCTGGTCTCCTGAAAAACCATGCACATACAAGATTCCGTCTCCAGCGGAAGCAATCAGAAAACCTGAAGAAATTGAATCCAACGAAGAACTTTTTCTTGCAGCAACTCACCTGGAACAATACCGGCACGCAACTTTTGCAAGCGATGCCTACTATCTTGAAGGCCTTAAACGTGACAAAGGAGATTCACGCCTGAACAACGGCTACGGTCGCCTTCTCATGCAGCGCGGGCTTTTTGCAGAAGCAGAACCATATTTGAGAGCCGCCGTTGAACGTCTTACATGGAAAAACCCGAATCCCTACACAAGTGAACCACTGTTCAATCTTGGACTTTGTCTCTTTTATCAGGAAAAAGAAGCAGAAGCTTTCACCTGGTTCTACAAAGCAACCTGGTCTGCCGAACAGCAGGAAGGCTCCTGGTACTGGCTTTCAGTTCTTGCTTCCCGCAAGGCATTCCGTTCCGGAACCGGCTTTGACGATGCAATAGGTTTTGCAGAAAAAGCCGTAAGCCGCAACACAAGCAATGTGCGCGCCCGTGCTCTGGAAGTTTTTCTCAAGCAGACAGCCGGTGTCTCCAATGACATTTCCGCTCTCAAAAGGGATTTTCCCATGGACGAAGTTTGCCGCATTCTTTCAGATGATTCCGCTGCAATGGTGGCCGGAAGCCTTTATGCAGCAAAAACTTTCGCTTTGTGGGGCGCTTATGACAAAGCACTCAGGCTTCTTGAAAAACCTGTTGCAGAAGAAAAAACCATGGCCCTTTATTACGGCGCATATTATGCAAAGTCAGCGGGAAAAGCCGGCCTTGCACAGGAACTTCTTGAAAAAGCCTCAAAATCAGACATTTCAGGAGTTTTCTGCAACGAACTTGACGACATCACCGTTCTGAAATATGCAATGTCTCAAAATCCAAAGGATTATGCGGCTCCTTACCTTTTGGGAAACCTTTTTTACGACAAAAAACAATACGGAAAAGCAATCAGACTGTGGCAATGTTCAGAAGCCCAGAACAAATCCTTTCCTACAGTCCAGCGAAATCTTGCTTTGGCTTACTACAACAAAAGCAAAAAGCCGGAACAGGCACTGGAATGCATGGAAAAAGCCTTTGCACTGGACAAAACCGATGCCCGCATTTTCATGGAATTGGATCAGCTTCTTGCAAAAACAGGATCCGCTCCTGAAGAACGGCTTGCAAGATTCAAAGCACACATGGAACTGACAGAAGCCCGTGACGATCTTAAAACTGAGTTCGCAAAACTTCTCAACATGACAGGCGCACATCAGGAAGCACTTGATTTTATCCGCAGCCACAAATTCCATCCTTGGGAAGGCGGCGAAGGAAAAGTCACGACACAGTTTACGGAAGCACTGATTCATCTTGCAGACAAAGAATACGAATCAGAAAATTACGAAACTGCCATAGAATTTCTTGAAAAAGCCCTTGTTTATCCTGAAAACCTAGGAGAAGGCAAACTTGAAGGCACAAAGGACAACCACATTTACTACAGATTGGGAATGTGTTTCAAAAAGTCGGGACAGAATGAAAAAGCACGTGAGTGTTTTGAAAAGGCAACTTTTGGAGTGCCCAATCCCAGCGGAGTAATGTTTTACAACGACCAGAGATCAGACATGATTCTTTTTATGGGACTTGCTTACAAAGAACTGGGATTCTCTGACAAAGGAACACAGATTTTCAGTTCTCTTTCAGAATACGGACAAATCCACAGAGACGATCACATAGAAATGGACTATTTTGCCGTTTCTCTTCCGGATCTTCAGATTTTTGAAGAAGATCTTTCCGCAAAAAACAGACTTCATTGTCTTCTGATTTCAGGACTTGGCGAATTGGGAGCCGGCAACAGAACAAAAGCTGCAGAACTTTTTGCAGAAGTTCTTGCTGCAGACCCGAACAATCAGCTGGCACAGGATTACTTACATGCAGCAGAAAATTGATTTGAGCGGCGCTTGGGAAGTGCGCCTTGAAGACGGAAGCACATACAGCGCTTCTGTGCCCGGAACTCTGGAACTTTCAGGAATCGGCAAACCGGATCTGAAGGCTGAAAAATGGCATCCTGACGCGGCCATTCCGGATCCTGCAACTTTGCCTTTGCCAAAAGAAGGGGAAAAACTTCCGCCGATTACTACAAGGCTTACAAGAAGCGCAATCTACACAGGCCGGGCAATCTGGAAGAGGAATTTTCAGCTTGCTTCCGGCCGTGACAAAGATGCACGTTTTTTTCTTCACATTGAACGTAGCCGAAAACTGGAAGTGCGGATAAACGGACAGAAAGCAGAACCGATGAACAGCAACACTTTGTCCGCCCCCACAGTTTACGAAATCACGTCCTTTGTCAAAGATGAATCCGGTTCAAAGGAATTTGCACTGGAAATAACTGTGGACAACAGTTATCAGGGCTGGCCGCGAGAAGCCATTCTCTGTTCTTCGGCTGCCACAAACGAAACACAGACAAACTGGAACGGTCTTTTGGGCGGCATTTATATAGAAGAAAAACCTTCAGCCTTTGTTCAGAGCATTCAGTTTTTCCCCGCGGACAGCAGTTGTTCCGCCGCCCGTGTTGTCGTAAGCGTAAACGCAGCAGAACAATGCAAAGCCGAAGTAAAAGTTGAATC
>JAKSTU010000087.1 GCA_024402435.1 Treponemataceae bacterium | reverse complement strand
TTTGTCATCCGGAGCAATAAAAACATAGTTTTTTGTCGAAGGATTTTTTGAAAACATGACAATAATGGCGAAAATTGTTATACTCTTTGCATGCTGAAAGAAAACAATATTCTTGAAGTTAAAAATGTTTCCTACAAATACGAAAAAAACAATATCCTTGCTGTAAATAACGTCTCTTTTGAACTTGAATCAGGTAAAAGCATTGCACTTCTGGGCGCCAACGGTTCCGGAAAAAGCACTTTGGTGCGGATTGCTGCCGGCTTTCTTGAATGCACAGAAGGCTCTGTGGAACGGCTGGATGAAGTGCTGGCCGTAGCAGACGGACCTGCTGTGACTGACGGAATTGTCTTTCAGTCACCCAAAACCCAGATTATTGCAGGAATAACGGCTCAGGACACGGCTCTTGGTCTGCAGAATATCGGAGCTGACAAAGAATGCTCTGATCTGCGGATTGAAAAGCTTCTTAAAACTGTGCATCTTTGGGACAAACGTTCTTTTTCCACACTGAATCTGTCTTTGGGTCAGATGCAGAAACTGGCTTTCTGCGGAATTCTTGCATTGAGTCCGCGGCTTCTTTTTCTTGATGAATCCGTTTCAATGGTGGATCCGGACACAAGACACGAAATTCTTGATTTTATAGAAGAATACAAAGCCGCCGGAAACTCTGTCCTGTGCATTACCCATGACATTGCAGAGGCTTTGCGTTACGACCGGATTCTGGTCATGGACAAAGGAAGCCTGATTTTTGACGGCACAAAAACTGATTTTGAAGCAGCTGAAGATCTTAAGAAAAAGCTTTTGGGTGACGGACTTCCTGCAAAACGCACTTTGACAAAGAACACTGATGAAGATTGCAGCCCCGCACTGGTTTTTGACGGAGTTGATTTTGCCTACAGCAAAGAATCTGAGCCGGTGCTGAAAAACGTTTCTTTTGCTTTGAAGCGGGGAACTCTTACTGCGCTGGTGGGCGAATCCGGTGCAGGAAAGTCTACGCTCTTTGAAATAGCGTCAGGATTGCTTGCACCCGCAAAAGGTTCAGTTCATGCAAAGCAGCGCCCGGCCTATTGTCTTCAGGACAGTGAGAGCGCGCTTTTTGAGCAGTTTGTGGCCGACGATGTAGCTTACGGCCCGGCTAATCAGGGCGGACACGGAAAAGCTTTGCGCCGCTGCGTAAAAGAAGCAATGGAACTGGCCGGACTGCCCTATAAGGATTTTTCCGACCGGCAGGTGCGCATGCTTTCTGGCGGCGAAAAACGTATGGTTTCTATTGCCGGAATCATTGCAATGAATCAGGACGTGATGATCTTTGACGAACCCTGCGCCGCTTTGGATTACCACGCCCGCAGTCAGGTGATGAAAACGCTGCAGAAACTGTGCGACAACGGACAGACTGTGCTTTTTTCAACACACAACATGGATGAAGCAGCCTGTGCGGACAGGATTCTGCAGTTGAAGGACAGCTGCATAAAAGAAGACCCGGACAGTGACAGTTCTGAGGCAGCGGGTTCTGAAAGCGGACAGAAACTGGAACAGGTGCGTCCCATGGAAAATTCCGGACTGCTTAAAAGTCTTTCGGGAATAAGAGCCAGTGCCTACAAAGAAAAGGATTCGCCGGTGCACAAACTTCCGCCCGCGGCAAAAATCCTGCTTTTTCTTGCAATGTTCATTCCTTCTTTCTGCATCAAAAATTTTGCGGCTTTGGGCGTTTGCATGGTAATTGCGGCAGTTTACAGCTTCTTTGCAAAAATGCCTGCAAAAAAACCTTTTATGCTTTTTCTTAAAGTTATTCCGTGGCTTCTGTTTTTTACACTTCTTCAGTGCATTCTTTTTCCGCTTCTGCCCACAGACACGGTAATTTTCAAAGCAGGATTCTTCAAACTGACTCAGGCGATGGTGGAAAATTCAATCAGAGCCTTCTGCCGTCTTTGGATTGCAGTTTTTGCACTTTACACATTCATGTTTTCCACACCCGAAGACCAGCTGATAAACGGTTTGCGGAAACTGTGCCCGATAAAATCCGTGATTACAGTGCTTCTGGTGCTGTTCCGCTTTATTCCGCTTTTGGCTGATGAAGCGGCCGTAATCATAAAAGTGCAGCTGGTTCGCGGCGGGCTCGGAGAACAGAAAGGTTTCTTCAGGCGCTTGAAAAGTCTTCTGCCGCTGTTTGTTCCGCTTTTCGTACGGACTTTGGAACGGGCTGAAGACATGGGAGAAACCCTTTCAGCTCGCAGATTCTGACCGTAAAAACTGAACGGGCCTGCTTGCATCCGGGCTTCCGCCGGGGCTAGCTTCTGCACCGCTTGGCTTCCGCAAGGGGCTCCTGAATCCTACCTGACCAGCCGTGGCATCATGGGCATTTTCGTATCAGCACTACGGAAACGTCGTTTACATTGGTTCCCGTGGGGCCAGTGATGATGAGGCCGCCGGTTTTCTGCAGGGCAAAGTAGGCGTTGTTGTCCGCGAGGATTTGGTCTGTCTTGAGGCCTGCTTCCCGAAGAAGTGCGCAGGTTGAGCCGTCTGCAAAACCGCCTGCTGCGTCTGTGGGGCCGTCTGTTCCGTCAGAGCCCACGGAAAAAACTGCCGCATTTGAAAGTCCTGCAATTTTTGGGGATGCTGCAAGCGCAAGTTCCTGATTGCGGCCGCCTTTTCCATTTCCTGTAAGATGCACAACTGTTTCTCCGCCTGCAATGAAAGCCATGTTTTCTTCTGCTTTTGTGCTGTACCAGGCGGCAACGGAACCGAGCATGCTTCCTGCTTCACGGGCTTCGCAGGTAAGGCTGTCCGTAAGGATTACCGGCTTGTAACCGCAGGCACGGGCTGAATCTGCGGCGGCTTTTACCAGATCGGTAACGCTTCCGAAAACGTGGTTTTCTGCGTTGGGCACGGATTTGGGTGTTTCTTCTGCAAGGCATTCCATGACGGCAGGCGGAAATGCAAGATTGTATTTTTTTACGATGGCCAGGGCTTCCTGACAAGTGGAAGTGTCTGCAACAGTGGGGCCCGATGCAATCATATCAAGCCGGTCACCGAGAACATCCGACAGAATTACCGAAAAAACTTTTGCAGGCGCGCAATGTTCTGCAAAGCGGCCGCCTTTTACCGCAGAAAGACGTTTTCTTATTGTGTTGATTTCTGTAATTTCTGCACCGGAGGCAAGCAGATCTTTTGTTACGGCCTGAAGTTCTGCGGGCTTTACAAGAGGTTCTTCAAAAAGCGCAGAGCCGCCGCCTGAAAGCAGAAACAGGACAAGATCATGCTCGGAAAGGCCGGATGTAAGTTCGAGAACTTCCCGTGTTGCGGCAAAAGTTGCATCATCGGGCACAGGATGGGCTGCTTCTTGAATGCGGATTTTTTCTGCAATGGCGCCCATTGAATGGCCGTATTTTGTTATCACGATTCCGGTGTCAAGAAGCGGGTTTTCTTTGTATGCGGCATTTGCCATTGCCCAGGCGGCTTTTCCGGCTGCCACAAGAATCACTCTGCCGCCCTTGGTACGACAATTCTCCAAAGCAGTACGAAAATCTTTGCTTTGAAGCGCTTTCTGCACGGCTGAATCCGGAAGCACTGCTTTTATTGAGGAAGCGACTATTGTGTCGCAGTCTTTGCGCAAAATGTTTGTCATGGGGATATTATACAGGGAATTGTCTTTGGGGGCGAGGAATTTTGTCCGGGCAGGATTTTTGCTGAAGAGCTGAATGGCCAAGCATGATGGTCATTGCGGGCAGCTTTGGGGCAGCATGGTCATTTGGTGCACTGGCTGGGCATTGTGGGCAGCTTTGGGGGCGCGGTCAGTCATTTTGGGACGCAATTGCTCATTGGTGCACTGGTTGGCCATTGGGGCGGCGGTCAGTCATTTGGAGCGCGGTTGATCATTTGGTGCACCGGCTGGGCATTGGGGGCACCGGCTAGCCATTTGGAGCGGCATGACAGTGGTTGCCGAATAAAATCACTTTTCCAGCAGCCAGTCAATCAAATTCTTGTGGATAATTCCGTTTTGTGAAAAATCAAACTTGTCCAGAGAAAGAACATATTTTGGGTAATTATCACGGACGCTGTCGTATGCTCCAAATTCACGGGCAACAGTTTCTTCTGTGGCAAGAAGGTAGCAGACCTGGAAGTAAAGTTTTTCATTTCCTTTTGTGGCGATAAAGTCAATCTCAGCAT
>JAKSTU010000086.1 GCA_024402435.1 Treponemataceae bacterium | reverse complement strand
GTCGCCTCTTCACGGAGGCGTGAATTGAAACTGATTTTTGGCATAACTTTTTTGTGCAATATTACACAGAAACAACTTTCAGAAAATACAGGTATTGCACAATCAGATATCAGTAAGATCAAAAATGGATCTGGAAATCCACATTAAAAATTTTACAGCGATTAGCAGAAGGAATGGGTATGAATCAAAAAATAGAATTTGTTCCTAAGGTGTCGATGTAAACACATAACCCCCACTTCAAATCACCCGCACAGGCACGGTAGTCTGTGCGGCTTAATGCAGCTTATTTTCCGGAAGCAACATGCTTCGGGTACCATTTCTGGAACCACAGCGTAAAAATCCCGATCAGCAAAGGCAGCAGAGAATTTATTGCACCGATGAACCGTCCAAAATCGGTCTTCATGACAAAATAAGTCCACACCGGAGAAATCAGATAGAAAATTCCCCAAACAGCAGTCAAAATCCGGTTGGTTCTGATAAAAAGCGGATTCTGCAGAGCAGATTCACCGTTATAGCTGTTCATTGAATAGCATGCTGTAAGCGGAACCTTGGCAAAACATGACAAAGACCACATCAGTCCGAAAACAAAATAAGAAAGCGGAATAATCAAAGTGGGAGAAACACCGGCAATCATTGCAAGCGAGCAGAAGCCCACCTCAAATCCTGCAAGTTTGTCATAAACCGTAACCTTCGTGCGGCACATCAGCACAGGCAGCAGCACAACAGTTCCTATGCTCGCAAGGCTTCCCCAGAAACTGCTGATTGAAGAAGCAACCCAGAAGACAATCCAAGGAATCAGAATCATGTTCATGTTTGTCTTTGCAGCAGCACCCTTCCGTCCGCCGCCATTTCCATTTGCCGCCCCGCCAGAACCGGCAGTCCCGCCGGAGCCCGCGGATGCCCCTGACACAGCAGTTTCTCTTTCCCCACCGAAAAACTCGTTCCAATGAAGCATCAGGTCAAAATCGCCATCAACCGTGTACAGATGCTTCATCATCGCTTCATCGCCTCTCATTTCGCCGCTTGCAATCGCTTTCCACACCGAAAAAGGCGTGTTGATCCGCGTAGTAAAAGCGCCTGAAAGTTCATCCGTAACGCGGCTGCCCTCTTTCCCAAGAATGATTCTGTACGATTTGCCGATGTCCGTGTAGTTCATTTCCAGCACAAAATCTTTGCCGCGCCATTTTTCTTTGTTGTAAAGAGCCGCCATCTGCCGGGTGAACACAGAACTTTCATCAGTTTTTTCGCCGTTTTTGCTCACACCCCAGCTTGAATCAGCCATTTTTTCAAACACATCACGGGGATAAAGTATTTCATCCAGTTTCTGCCAGGTTTCGGCAGAGATTTTTCCCAAACTGAATTCTTCTCCCGCAGTTTTTACATAAGAAATATATTCATCCGTACGGGCGTGCAGTTCCTTTACGCGGAACAGTTCCCCCTGACCGCAGAAAATCCCTGTGTAGCCGTCTTTTCCGCAAATCCGGTCGAACATGGCAGTAACGCAGTCATAATTCCCCTTTGCCGTGTAAAATCCGCAGGTAGAAATCACTACGCTTTTTTTGCCGCTCATGTCAAAACGGGAAGGATGACCACCGCTTTTTGTTCCGCTTTCCATAAAAGGCAAATTCATCGGCAGCTGACGGTCAACCAGATTTTTAAGCTGTCCGGGAAGCCCGAAGTAATAAAGCGGAAAACTCCAGACAGTCAGATCCGCCCACAGAAGTTTTTCAATCACAGAAGCCATGTCATCATGAATGCAGCATTTTCCGGGCGTGTTTTTCCAGCAGGCAAAGCAGCCGAGACAAGGCTTTATGTTCAGTCTGCTGATTTCAATCACCTGAATTTCCGGAGCCGGGCACCCTTTTTTCAGTTCACCCGCCTTTATTCCCTCCAGAAATCCGTCGGTCAGTCTGATCGTATTGCTTTTTTCGCCCTTCGGGCTTCCGTTTATTACAAGAATATTCATTTTTTTTCCTTTTCAGAAATCCTCAGTGTAATCCTGAAAATCGGAACAATCAGGATAATCGCAGAGCCCTTCATCAAACACAATATGATTCGGAGACACCGCTTCCACCTTTGCAATGTGTTCCGCACGCACCTTGTCCAAAGCCTCCGCATATCCGCGCAAAGCCGCAAAAGGCAGAAACTGGGCCGCCCTTTGTGCCATGGGCATCGGCGCATGATATCTTGACTTGTGATACGGCAGATCGATTATGTCGTCGTAATTTTTATTAGCCATAAACTCAACTTACACCAGCAGAATGACATATACTGTCCCCCACTTCCATTTTCATTTGAAACATTTGTTCATAACCGCTATTATAAATCGGTACCTCTGAAAAATTCAATTTCCGGAGTCCACCGAATCTGTAAAAAATGGAGAAAGAATATGAAACCTACACTTGTCGTCCTTGCAGCAGGAATGGGCAGCCGTTACGGGGGAGTAAAACAGATAGACGCTATCGGGCGGCACAACGAATGCCTTCTTGATTTTTCAACATATGACGCAATGGTAAGCGGTTTCGGAAAAGTCGTTTACATCATCCGCAAAGACATAGAAACTGATTTTCGCGAACGCCTTTTTGACCGTGTGGCAAAAAATTTCGACGCAGAATACGTTTTCCAGACACCCACTTCCCTTTTTACCCCGGAGCAGATTTCAAAAATCCACCCGGACCGCAAAAAACCCTGGGGAACAATGCACGCCGTTCTCTGCGCCAAAGATGCAGTACACGAGCCCTTCTCTGTAATCAATGCAGACGATTATTACGGACGCGAAGCATTCAAGACAATCGGCGCACATCTTTCCGCAATGGACAAAGACGGCACTGAACACGCAATGGTCGGCTACGTCCTCGAAAACACAATGAGCAGAACCGGTTCCGTTTCAAGAGGCGTCTGCAAAGTTTCAGACAGCGGGTATCTTGAGTCCATCACAGAAAACACAAAAATTTACTACCAGGGTGACAGAACCATTTCAGAAATTGACGGAAAGAACATAGAAATGACCGGAAAAGAATGGGTTTCCATGAATATGTTCGGATTCGGTCCAAAATCCTTTGAAACCTTTACCGACTATTGGAACGATTTTGTAAAAGTCAACGGATCAAGCGAAAAAGGCGAAGCATATCTTCCCACAGGTGCAAGCAACATCATCAATCAGGGCAGAGGACAGATCAAGTTCTACACTTCTTCAGAGCGCTGGTTCGGAATGACATACAGTGAGGACCGGGAAATCGTAAAACAGGAAATTGATGCAAAGATTTCTTCAGGTTACTATCCTGAAACCTTGTGGACAAAGTGAGGATACTATGAACATGTTCAAAACAGAACCTTTTGTCAGCGATAAAGTCTGGGGCTATGAACGCTGGATCGTTTCAACACACGCAGCAGGCCAGTCAAGAATTGCCGACACCGGTTCCGCCCTTGACGGAAAAAGCATTACAGAAACAGTGGGTGCAGATTATCCGCTGCTCATCAAACTGATTCAGGCAAACGACACTTTGTCTGTGCAGGTTCACCCGGACGACGACTACGCCCGCCGAGTAGAAAACACTTTCGGAAAAACCGAATGCTGGTACATTCTGGACGCAGTTCCCGGAGCAACTCTTGTTTGCGGGCTCAACAGCGGCTGCACAAAGGAAGAACTTGCAGAGGCAATCAAACAGAACACATTGGACAAATACCTGAAAGTGATTCCTGTAAAAAAAGGTGACTTCATTTTCATACCTGCAGGGACTGTGCACGCCATTCAGGGCGGACTCCGGCTCCTTGAAGTTCAGGAACCCAGCGACATTACATACCGTCTTTACGACTGGGGCCGTCCGCGCGAAATCCATGTGGAAAAAGGCCTTGAAGTAACGGAATGCACACACTCTGATCCTCTTGAAAACTTTGACGGAACCTTTGCCTGCGAATATTTTTCTCTGAGCCACCAGACTTTTGAATCCACTGATTACTCTGATCTTTGGGATCCGTCTCAGGCAGTTCTTCCCGAAGTTCCTCAGTGGATAAGTGCCTTTATAATAGAAGGAAACGGAACAATCTGCGACGGAAACGGAGAAGAAATAAATGTCTGCAAAGAAGAGATGATAATGCTCAGAAGCAGCGGAACCTATACTGCAAAAAGCACAGACGGTTCACCGCTCAAACTGATGATTATCGAATAACATATGCCCTCAGGAGCGCA
>JAKSTU010000085.1 GCA_024402435.1 Treponemataceae bacterium | reverse complement strand
TTTGTCATATTGTAATAAAGGAGTTTGTTTTGAGCGTAATAATAAAAGAAATCGGGAAATTTATCCCTGCAAAAAGACTTTCAAACGATGAATTGCCTAAAGAATTGGAGACTGGTGACGAGTGGATCAGAAGCCATACTGGAATCGGAGCCCGTCATGTATGCTCTGAAGAAGAAGACAGCGCGACGATTGGAGCTGAAGCTGCAAAAGATGCAATTAAAAAAGCGGGAATCAATCCGGAAGAAATTTCTGTGATTGTCTGCTCAACAGCAACACCTGTTTACAACAATTTTCCTTCAGATGCATGCCTGATTCAGGCGGAAATCGGGGCAAAAAACGCTGCCTGCTTTGACGTAGCAGTTGCCTGTTCCGGTTTTATTTATGCAATGGATGCGGCGGCCGGAATGATGGAACGTCATGGCTGGAAATATGCACTGGTTGTCGGAACAGAAGCTCTGACAAAGATTACTGACTGGACTGACCGTTCAACATGCGTTCTTTTTGGTGACGCAGCCGGTGCTGCAATCCTTGAAAACGTTGCGGATGAAGAAGCAGATGGCCGCGGAATCAAGACGGTAATCCTTGGTGCAGACGGAACCGGTGCAGAATGCCTTTATACACGTCATGATGATAAGCTTCGTATGGATGGCCGTGCTGTTTACAATTTTGCAGTCAAAACCATCACGGACACAATTTCCGCACTGATGGAAAAAGAAAATCTTTCAATTGATGATGTTAAATGGATTGTCTGTCATCAGGCCAATTCCCGTATTCTGCAGGCTGCTGCAAAACGTCTGAATATCAGTGAAGAAAAATTCTTTTTTGATATGGAAGAATATGGAAATACTTCCAGTGCTTCAATTCCTGTGGCATTGGATGATCTGGTTGAACAGGGCAAATTAAAAGCCGGAGATACGATTGTAACAGCCGGTTTCGGTGCCGGACTGAGTTACGGCGGTGCTGTAATTGTTTGGTAGGATAAAATGAATTCAATAGTTGTTTTTCCCGGACAGGGAGCACAGTTTCCCGGAATGGGAATGGATCTTTATGAGTCTTCTGCAGCTGCCCGCAAAGTTTTTGACGATGCAAGCAGAATTGCAGGAATCGATATTCCGGCTCTGATTAAAAACTCAAGTGCAGAGGAACTGGCACGCAGTGATGTAAGCCAGCTGACGATTACTGCTGTAAGCCTTGCCTGCTATGCTGCAATGAAAGAGCAGGGCCTTGAAGAACCGGGAGCCGTTGCAGGCTTCAGTCTTGGTGAGTTTTCCGCACTTTATGCAAGCGGAATTCTTTCTTTTGAAGACACAATCAAGTTGGTTCAGGCACGCGGAAAAATCTTTCAGGCTGTCTGTGACAAAATTGCTGCCACAAGTGAAAACGGTGCTGCTCCGGGAATGGCTGCAGTAATCGGTCTTACACCGGAACAGGTTTGTGCCGCCATTGCTGATTATTCTGACATCAAACGCGCAGATGCTGTTTTTGCAGCAAACCGGAACAGTGTAAAACAGACTGTAGTTTCAGGAACTGCTTCTGGGCTTAAAGCTGTGGAACCGGTTCTTTCTGCGGCCGGTGCACGCCGTTTTGTGGTGCTTAAAGTTGCCGGACCTTTCCATTCGCCGCTTATGGCAGAAGCTGCCGAACTTTTTGCTGCAGAACTGGACAAAGTTACTTTCAACGAACCGAAACTGCCTTGTTTTTCGAATGTAAGCGGAAAAGTTTTTGAGAATGCGGCTCAGGCAAAAGAATTTGCGACACGCCATATTACGGAAGCAGTCCGTTGGACAGATATTGAAGACGGTTTTGCAGAAATCATTGCTTCTGACAACGGGGATTCCTGGCAGATTCTGGAATCCGGGCCCGGAAAAGTATTGTGCGGCCTGTGGAAAGATTGTCCCGCAGCAGCAAGCGCAGAAGCAAAACCCATGCTTTTGGGGAAATAACAGTAGTAAACTGAAAAATAATTCGGAGGTAAATATGCTTCTTTCAGGAAAAAAAGCACTGGTTACCGGTTCAAGCCGGGGAATCGGTAAAGAAATTGTCCGCCGCTTTCTGCGGGAGGGCGCACAGGTCTGGGGACTTTGTTCCAAACCTTCCGCAAGCCGGGAAGAACTGGAGCAGTATGCCTCCGAGTGCGGAACTTCATTCAAGGAAATAAATGCAGACTGCGGAAATGCCGAAGTTCTTGCATCAGTAATCAAAGAAACTTTGGCAGAAGCCGGCGGATTTGATGTGCTTGTGAACAATGCGGGCATTACTCGGGACGGACTCGTTTTCCGCATGAAGCTGGAAGACTGGACTTCTGTTCTGAATGTGAATCTGACTTCTGTTTTCATTACAAGCCAGATTATTGCCGGAGACATGATCAAGAAACGCAGCGGATCAATCATCAACATGTCCAGTATTGTGGGACTTCACGGTCAGGGCGGCCAGACAAACTATTCTGCGAGTAAGGCAGCTCTTGTCGGTTTTACAAAAAGTCTTGCCAAAGAAACAGGAAGCCGTGGTGTGCGTGTAAATGCAATTGCACCGGGATTTATTGAAACTGATATGACGGCTGTTCTTAAGGATGAAGTAAAGAATTCTTATCTTGAATCTGTACCGCTTAAGAGAGCAGGTACACCAGAAGACATTGCAGACGCTGCATTGTTCCTTGCTTCTGACATGTCACGCTACATTACTGCACAGGTTCTGGGCGTTGACGGTGGAATGGGCGCTTGATTTTTATAGGAGTTGATATGAGAAAAGTTGTAGTAACCGGATTGGGTGCAGTGACACCCTGCGGAAATTCAATTGAAGAAACATGGAATAATATTGTTGCCGGAAAAAGCGGTATAGGTCCTGTTACGCATTTTGATGCTTCAAGCAATGTCTGTAAAATTGCTGCAGAACTTAAGAACTTTAATCCCGGCGATTTTATGGACAGAAAAGACTCCCGCAAAATGGGACTTTATACACAGTACGCTGTGGCTTCTGCAATCATGGCTGTGAAAGATGCAGGCCTTACAAAGGAAGCGGTTGCAGCAGAAGGGGACCGTACCGGTGTTCTGGTCGGTAACGGTATCGGTGGATTTGATATTCTTGAAGCAGCATTCAAAAAGTATTTTGAAGCAGGTCCAAGCCGCATTCCGCCGTTGTCATGCCCTATGCTTATTCCCAACGAAGCGCCAGGAAACATCAGCATGATGCTCGGAATTCACGGAACAGCATTTTCTTTGGCAACTGCCTGCTCATCGGGAACTGATGCTCTTGGCATTGCACTGGACCAGATCCGAAGCGGTCGTCTGGACATGGTTCTGGCCGGTGGAACAGAAGCAACAATCAGCGGATTCGGCCTTGGAATTTTTGACCAGCTTCAGGCTTTGGCGACAGGATTCAACGATTGTCCTGAAAAAGCATCACGCCCTTTTGACAAAGACCGTGGTGGATTTGTAATGGGCGAAGGTGCTGCAATTCTGATTCTGGAAGAGTATGAGCATGCAAAAGCCCGTGGAGCGCATATTTACTGCGAATTTGCAGGTTACGGCGGATCAAGTGACGGATACCACATTACAAGCCCTGATCCCAGCGGAAAAGGCGGGGCTCTTGCAATGACAAAAGCAATTCAGGACGCCGGAATTGATCCTTCTGAAGTCCAGTATTATAACGCTCACGGAACTTCGACACATATCAATGATCCTTCCGAAACTGCAATGATCAAGATGGCTTTCGGAGATCATGCAAAGAACATGAAAGTTTCTTCAACAAAGAGTATGACAGGTCACTGTCTTGGTGCAGCCGGTGCAATTGAAGCCGCAATCAGCATCAAGGCTATGCAGGACGGAATCTTCCCGCCTACAATCAATCTGGACAACGTTGATGTTGAAGGCGGATGTGATTTGGACTATGTTCCGAACAAAGCTCAGAAATCAGACAAACCGATTACTTGTGTTGCAAGCGGTTCATTGGGCTTTGGCGGACATAACGGTGTTGTTGTTTTCAAAGCAATCTGAGGAGACTGATCATTATGGTAGAACACTTTACAGACATTGAAAGCCTTTTGCCCCATCGCTCACCTTTTTTGTTCGTGGATGAAATTGTTTCTGCTGATGAAAAGTGTGTGATAGCAACACGGAAATTCACTGACGAAGATTTTTTCTTCAAAGGTCATTTTCCGCAGTATCCGGTTGTTCCCGGTGTTATTCTTGTAGAAACAATGGCTCAAGCGGGCGGTGCCGGTCTTGCAGCTCAGAAAGTGCTTGCGGAAGGAAGCCTTTTCTTTTTGGGAACTGTGGACAAAGTGAAATTCCGCAGACAGGTTCGTCCCGGTGACACAGTCCGCATGGAAATTACAAATCTGCGTGTGTCACCCAAAATGATAAAGCAGGCCGGAAAAGCTTATGTAGGTGATGAACTTGCGGCAGAAGCTGAATGGCTTTGTCTTGTCGGCAGCGCAAACTGATTTACCTTTGCAAATCTGCGTCGCAGA
>JAKSTU010000084.1 GCA_024402435.1 Treponemataceae bacterium | reverse complement strand
AAAATCAGTATGGATTTGTTTGAAAGCGCTGTAAAAAAATCAGAAGAAGGTCCTCTTGCCTCGCGGATGAGGCCCCGCAATCTTGACGAATATATCGGTCAGGACCACATTGTCGGAAAAGGCCGTCTTTTGAGACGCGCAATTGCAGCAGATCAGCTTACTTCCGTGATTTTTTACGGGCCGCCGGGAACAGGAAAAACAACTCTTGCGCGGGTAATTGCAAATCATACAAAAAGCAATTTCATCACACTGAATGCGGTTCTTACCGGTGTGCAGAATATCCGCGACGCCATAAGCAAAGCCGACGAGCAGCGCAAACTTTACAACAGGCGCACAATTCTTTTTGTGGACGAAGTTCACCGCTGGAACAAAAGCCAGCAGGATGCACTTTTGCCATGGGTTGAAAACGGAACCATCATTCTGGTAGGCGCAACCACAGAAAATCCTTTTTTTGAAGTGAACAAGGCCCTTGTTAGCCGAAGCCGTGTTTTTCAGCTGAAGCCGCTCACTGCGGAAGATCTTCACAAAGCGGTGATGAATGCAATTTCCGACAGGGAACGGGGTTACGGGCGCTGGCAGGTTCAGTTTGAAGAAGGTGCTCTTGAACACCTGATTGATACTGCAAACGGAGATGCCAGAAGTCTTTTGAATGCACTGGAACTGGCAGTTGAAACGACTCCTGAAAAATGGTCTCCAAACACAAATCCGCCTGAACCGCCTGAAGGAAGCCTGATTTTCATAAGCAAGGAAACAGCAGAAGAATCCATTCAGAAAAAAGTTGTTCTCTATGACAGAGACGGAGATTATCATTACGACATAATCAGCGCCTTCATAAAAAGCTTGAGAGGACGTGACCCGGATGCGGCACTTTACTGGATGGCACGCATGATGAGCGCAGGAGAAGATCCTCACTTTATTTTCCGCCGTATGCTGATTTCTGCATGTGAAGACACAGGACTTGCCGATCCCAACGCACTTACGGTTGTAGAAAGCTGTGCAGCTGCTTTTGACAGAATCGGGCTTCCGGAAGGTCAGTACATGCTGACACAGGCTGCGCTTTATCTTGCAACGGCTCCCAAATCCAACAGTTCGATGGCTTATTTTGACGCACTCAGCGCAGTTCGGAAAGAAGACGCAGAAGTGCCGAATCATCTTAGGGACTCAAGCCGGGACAGCGAAGGTTTCGGACACGGAGCCGGATATCTTTATCCGCACGCATACAGGGACCATTGGGTTCCGCAGCAGTACCTGCCTGACGGACTGGAAGGCCGTGTTTTTTACAATCCTTGTGATCAGGGTTACGAAAAATCAATCAGAAACGAAGTTTTGTCCCGCCGGGAACTGCAGATTACCGCCCTTCTGGAAGACTCCCTTACAAAAGGCGCAGACTGGGAAGGCGGAATGGTAAACTCTCTCGGCGGCTGGTGGGGACCGGAGCATCTTCGTCACGGAGACGCAAAAACCGGCGAAAACCTGACTTTCAGCCCCGGCGGTTCAATGCTGGAGCATTTTCAGAAGCGTACAGACGAAGGACGGAGCGAATTCCTGCTTTTTGTACGCAATACACTCATTGATTCAGCAAACCCGCTCCGTCACAGCCGCAATCTTGTTTACGGCGCCGACGACGGGCTTTTTGTCTGGGAACTTCTGCGCCGTTCTCCGGAAGGCTTTACCTGCGGCCTGTGTTTTTCTGACCGTGGGCGCGAAATACTGGAGCATTACGGAAGCACTCTGGATGAAATTGACCGGCCGGCCTTTGTCTCTGACTTGAACACACTAGGCGACGTTCAGTTTGACAACGTTTTTGCCCGGGATCCTTTTACAGACACGGATTCAGTTGGAAACTTCTGCGGACACTGGCAGGAAATGACCGGAAGCAATGAATGTTTTTCTGCGAGGACAGGGCTTTTCATAGCACAGAAACTTCCCGCCGGCGGACAAAGGCTCAGCAGTGCGATAAAAGCCGCTGCAGAAAAGAAATGCATTGCTTTTTCCAAGGCAGAAAAAGACGCACTCAACGCTTTTGCCGACGCAGAAGATGCTTTTTATTCACAGAAGAATCATCCCCTTTTCGGTTGGAATGCAGAAACTGTTGCCGCCGCCTTTGAAAAGCACGGATTTGCATGTTCAATCCAGACAAAGGAATCTGCAAGCAGACGCGTTATTTCTTCACAGGAGGCGGCACGCTGGTTTGATTCGGAACACTCACCCTATGCTGCTTTCATGGCGGAAAAGCTTTCTCTGGAACAGATGGAAACACTGCGACGCATTTTTTCGGCAGAAGTTGAATCCCGCACTGTTTTTGACTGGAAAGTGACAACGCTCTTCATCAAAGCAGGAAAACCCGAAAAACCTGCCGAAAACTGAAAGCCAGCGCCCGCTTGCAACCTGCAGAACTTTGAAAAGACCGCCCGCTGCATTACAGGACAAGTCTCCACCTGTCTTGTAATGCATTGCCCAAAATGCTACAATGAATCAGTCAGACTTTGATTTAAGCAAAGTATTGATTTACAACTATCGGTTCTGACAGCAATTTCTGCTGAGCAGAACACAGCCCGCCTGCAACTTTTGCAGAAGGACAAATTTTTAGGAGTTTTTCATGAAGTTCATTTTCTTGGGCCCGCCCGGAGCCGGTAAAGGTACACTTGCCGCAAAAGTTGCTGCATCTTACAGCATTCCCCACATTTCAACTGGTGAGATTTTCCGCGGAGCAATCAAAGCAAAAACACCGCTGGGTCTTAAAGTTCAGGCAATCATCGATTCCGGTGCACTGGTAAGCGATGACATTACAATCGAACTGGTAAAAGACCGCCTTTCACAGGCAGATGCCCAGAACGGCTTCATTTTGGACGGTTTTCCCCGCACAATTCCCCAGGCAGAAGCACTGGCAAAAATTCTTGACATTGATGCAGTAGTAAACTTTGACATTGCAGACAATGAAGTTGTAGAACGCCTTTCAGGCCGCCGTGTCTGCAAAAGCTGCGGACAGAACTTCCACGTTGCATTCATGCCTCCCAAAACAGAAGGCATCTGTGACAAATGCGGTGCTGAACTGTACACACGCGATGACGACAAAATCGATGCAATCACACATCGTCTCGAAGTTTACCGCGACCAGACAGCTCCTCTTATCGACTACTACCGCGAACGCCAGAAGCTGACTGACATTGATGCACGTCCTGCAACAGACGTAATCATGGCTTCTTTCGAAAAAGCTTTCCCCAAAAACTAAGCTGATTCAAAAGACTGTTCTGAAAGCCTTCGGAAAATCAATCCGGAGGCTTTTTTTTACGAACAAAGATTGATTTTTTTACGGTATCACGATAAATTGATTTCCATTAAATCTTTCATTATCCATTTAATGAGAAAAAAACAATAGGGAGTTTTTATGAAAAAACTTGGAAAAGTTTGTGCAGCTGTTCTTGCACTCTTGCTGGTTGCATCAGTATCAGTTTTTGCTGATGGTTCTTATTATTTTGAAGAATATACTCTGTGGAATTCATTCGATTGCTATGAACTCCCCGAATCACTTGGTGACGGAGAAGTTTCTGACGACACAGTATTCTACATTCCTGTTGCTCTTTACGATGCACTGGAAGCAATCGCAATCGATGTTGCAGACGCAGGAAACTCAGGAGATTTCTACACAGAAGAAGAATCAGAAGCACTGAATGATCTGCTTTATTTGCAGGTATGGAACAACGAAGCTTATGACATGCTCTGTGACGAAGATTCAGCAGAAGAGGTCAACCTTTTCTGGAATACTGTTGTAACAGGTTACTACCAGAACAATGAACTTGCAGAGGCAATTTATGACTGTCTCCCCAACTTTGTATACGACTATGCAAACGAAATCTACGTTCTCACAAATTTACTGGCAGAGATGGATAATTTCTACAATGGCAACAGCCTGTTTGATTCAGAAGAAGAAATTATAGAATACTATGTATATGATGTTATGGATGCAGTCGATTTCTTCAATACTTACTTCCCTGAAGCAGATTTCTGATTGACAGAAAACACTGATCAATAACCGAAAAACCGCAATTCCAGTTATGAGTCAATCTCCTGACCGGGTTGCGGTTTTTTATTTTTCTAATGTTTTTTCTTCAGATTCCGTTAATCAAAAATGAGAATCGGGATTCTGACAGAATTAAAAATCCCTTTTCAATCTGTAATCCAGAGGACAAAATGCTCTATCTTTTTGCATCATGGCTCATGAATTATTTTGGTCCGGCCAGACTTCTTCAGTCTTATACAATTCTTATCGGTCTGGCACTTTATGTCGGTTTTTTCATTACTTTTTCAGTTCTGCCGAAATTTTACAACATACTTCCTCATGACAGGGGACGCGAATTCACTGCCACAGCAGAAGCCGCCAAAGGAAAACCCACAGGAAGCGGAGTAGTTTTTGTCTCGATTTTCGTACTTATCGCATTTTTGTTCGTGCCTCTAAACTGGCAGCAGATTGCGGTTCTTGCGCTCACCTGGTTCATGATGCTTACTGGGTATCTTGATGACAGAAGCGTTACAAGCTGGGGAGAATACCGCAAAGCAATTCTCGACCTGATCATTTCAGTTGCTGCAGCTTTTGTGCTTTATTACGGGAACGTTGATTCAGACGGAAAAATCTGGTTCTGGCTTCCCTTCCTTACGAACAAAATTGCAATTGCTCCATGGCTTTACATTACAGTTTCCACAGTTCTGCTCTGGGTTTCCATCAATACGACCAACTGCACGGACGGTGTGGACGGACTTTCAAGCACACTTGTGCTTCTGGCACTCATCACAATGGGCGTCATTTTCTATTTTATCCTTGGACACAAAGAAATCTCCGCATATCTCCTGGTTCCCCACCTTTACGACGGCGCAGACTGGGCAATCATGATTTTTGCTCTGGCAGGCGTTCTTATGGGTTACCTTTGGCACAACGCTTTTCCAAGCAAAGTCCTCATGGGAGACGCAGGAAGCCGCGCACTCGGATTCTTTTTGGGAGTATGTGTCCTCAAATGCGGAAACCCTTTCATGTTCCTTGCAACTTCATCAATCATCTTCGTTAACGGCGGCCTCGGACTTCTTAAAGTTGCCCTTCTCCGCTTCTTCAAGATCAAAATCTTCTCCGAAGTACGCTTTCCGCTCCATGACCATTTCCGTCAGAAAAGGGGCTGGTCCGCAACTCAGGTTCTGATAAAATTTCTTATTGTCCAGATTCTGATAACAGTCGGCCTTCTGGGAGTGTTCTTCAAAATCCGGTGATGGGGTTGAAAAGATAAAACAGAAAAAAAAACTGCAAATAAGACGGGCGCCGCTCAAAACTTATCTGCAGTTTTTTTTTGCTTACCACTATATTAATCCTTTTTTTCAAAGAGTATTTCTTATTTTCATCAGGAACGTTCTCAAGTTCCCCAATAATTCACATCCTTGTTTTTTTAGATTACGGTAT
>JAKSTU010000083.1 GCA_024402435.1 Treponemataceae bacterium | reverse complement strand
ATTCTTATAGGTTCAATTTCGGGTTTTGTGAATAATATTTAAAAGGGCAAAAAAAAATAACGGAACGCAGCCGGAGTCCTGACAGGAAATTGCTTGCAACTTGTTGCACCGCGATTTTTCGTCAGGATTTCGGCGATAATGCAGTTATTTTTTTACATTGGTGTAAGAAATATGAAAACTCAACATTTGGCCTTATAAAAAAAACGGGCTCCTGTCGGGAACCCGTCTTTCTTTGAAAACTTATTTATCTCAGAAAATCGCACTGCCGCCGGTAACAATCCAACAAGCAAGGATTGCAACGCAGATTGCTCCGGTAAACACGTTTCCGGTGCGGCGGAACACGTAAGTACAGATCACGCTGAAAACCAGAACCTGAGGAACGAAGACAATCATCAGAGACATGAAAGGTCCGCCGAAAGTGCTTGAGAAAAGAAGATCAACACCGGGACCAAGACCTGCAAAGAAGGGAATGTATTCCAGCAGCATCAGCAGAATGATTCCGCCGACCATGCAAAGAGCATATTTCCACCAGCATTTCATGAACCCTTTGAAACCGGGTGTTGTTGCATCTTCAACACGAGCCTGTGCAAAAATCTTTGAGTTGTTCATCAGGAAGAAAACTGCAAAAACCGGAATGTACAGACAGAACTGACCGAATCTTGCCAGTGTGAATGTTTTGAAGAAAGGCCAGATGAAGCGGTAATCCAAGAGCATTGTCTTTTCAAAAATCAGTACCATTACATACATGAGACATGTCATGCAGAGTGCCAGCAGCGCACCTTTTCCGCACAAAGCCCAGCTGAACACAGCGGTACGAGATTTGTCGGCAGGTTCGGCTGCAAAACCCATGTCCGCAAAATCCATTGCGGAACCGCGTTTTTTTGCGCCGCGTACAGAAGTCCAGGTTGTAATGACCATGATGATGATCAGAAGCAGATACCAGCTGAGAAAGCCGTTTCCGATTGTCATGCGGAAAATGCCTTCAGGAAGCGGTAAAAGTCCGTGACCCAGCTGTGTCATGAAAGGATAGGTAATGAATGCAATCAGCACAGTAATGATCATGCCGCGAACCCATTTTTTGCCCTTGCTTACTCTGTCAGGACGGTCGGGAATGCCGCATGCAACACTTGCAAAGAATGGCGTGCACAGAAGCAGTTCCATGAACGGAATCATGGCCGCGATACCGAAGAGCATTGCAAAGAACACGAGCCATTCCTTGATGAGGAAAACCTGGTCTGTTGAAGCTACTGTTGTGTCAAGGTTCAGTGCGTTCTGGAACCACTCCATTGCAGCTTTCATACCGCCTGAATGATGTGTTGTAAGACGGTGGTTCGTATTGAGCAGCTCGATGCGGCGTGCAGAGCCGTCGGCAAAGTTTCCGAAAGTGGTGTTCCATGCAGCTTTGTCAGCTGTGGTACCGAGGAATTCAGTGCGGATCGGTGTCTTGAGCAGATTGTCTGTTACAGTGTTGGCATAGTCGCGGAAGTAGTTGAACTCGTCGTATTTGGCCTGCAGCAGAAGAACGTTGTTGAAACTGATGTTTTCTGAATCGTAGGCACTCTTTCTGAAAAGTTCACCGCACTGAAGCACGACTGCTTTTGGAGAAATATCACGGCCTTTGTCATCGGTTGCGCCGGAAAGCATTGCTGCCACTGTCCATGAAGCCCAAGTTCCCATTGAATGACCGGAAACAGCCATCCGTTCAGGATCAACAAAATCAAAATTTGAAAGAACTGTATAGGCTGAAACACCGCCCATGGAGCTGTCTGCAACTTCTGTTCCGTCAGAGCCTTTGCTGTAGCGGTCGTTGAAGAAACTGAGAGTCGAGAAGTTCATCATCAGACGGTAACGCTGTGCTCCGCCGATTTCTGCATAAGTTCCGTCAGAATCGCTGTCGTTTCCGTAATTCACTTTGACTTTGTGGTTTGTCCAGCCGCGTTTTTTCATTCCGATGGAAGTGGCGCCGTGTCCGAACTCATCAAGTGCCATTACGACAACACCGCGGCGTGCAAGTTCAACAGCATAGGCCGCACTGGTTTCGTGGTCGTTCTGGTAACCGTGAAGCAGAAGCACTGCAGGAGCCGGATTTTCTGCAGAAACGCCGGCAGGTTTGTACAGTTTGAAAGTCAGAGTTCCGCTGTCAAGAAAATCCTCTTTGGTACTTACCAGATTTCCGTTTTCGTCCGTGGTGTTTACAGTGTTTTTCCAGTTCAGCTGGATTTCGCCCATGGAAACATCAATTTTGCCGCCGTCTGTCTGGATGACATTGGCAATGATCATACAAATTGCTGAAACTGCAATGAAAGCAGCCAGCAGAATGGCATGTTTTTTCATCTTTTTGTTAGTCCTCCGTTTTTCGTTTTATGATTATATCAGGCAGTTTTACTGCTGCTGATCCTGATTTTCATAAGAAGCCAGCGAATTTCTGAATGTTGTCATGTAATTCTGAAGAATTGTCAGGTCTTTTCCGAACTGATCCCCTTCAAGAGCATCGTCAATGCGTGCAAGATCGTCATACATCACGCTGATTCTGCTGATGCAGTCCTTCAGTTTGTACACGATTTCTTCTTTAAGCAAAGCGGCCTGCATCATCAGTTTTGCATTTGAAACTGAATCAGAATCGGAAGGAAGAACAGGCTCTCCGTTCAGGAACACTGCATCCGGCATGTCAGCTCTTATTAAAGAAACATAATCTTTCTGCAGTTTTGAAATTGCCTCTGATTTTTCTGCAATGGTGATGAGCAGGCGACCCAATCTTACATAAGCTTCTGACTGAATAAGTCTTGTGCCTGTAATTTCATCAGCTTTGTCAGCAGACTTTTCCATAAGGAAAACAGGTGTTTCTTCAAACACGACTGTTTCTCCGGCAAGGTTTTCGTAAGTGATTCTGAACCAGCCCACAGGTTTTGTTGCATCGAATTCAGGCGGCAAGAGAATTTCAGAAAGGATGGTTTCGTAGTCGCCGTTATGGATTGTATCCAGTTTGTAGGAAATGACCTGTCCGTCAACAGCATTTTCGTAGCCCCAGGTTTCAATCAGTTTTACGTTGTCTGCAAGTTCCAGCTGAATCTTCATGTTGCGGGCGGCAGGAACAAGAAGTCTGTCCAGGTCGGTGCCGAAAGTTTCCACCATTTTTTCGTGGTTTGAGATAAAGCGTGAACTTCCGCCGCCGGCTGTTGCAGTGTCTGCCATAAGGTTCACGTCAGCCTCACTGCCAAGTGCAATGCAGGAAACGTTTATGTTGAAGTTCTTGTATTTTTCTGCAAGGTTTATTATGTCTTCAGTTGTGTGAGTTCCGGAATTGTGTTCTCCGTCTGTAAGAAGAATTACTCTGTTCACGTAGTCTTTGTCATAATTTGCAATGACTTCCTGATATCCTGCTGCAAGACCGTCATATACGTTTGTGCCGCCGGATGCATTCATCCTTTTGACGGCATTTTTAAAGAGGGCTCTTGCGGTATAAGTTTCCATCTGTGTTGCAGGGAAGCATACATTGCTTTCAGTACTGAAAGTAATCAGTGAAACATAGTCCTGTGAGCGTACGTTTTCTATGAAGATTTCAAAAGAATCCTTTACCCAGTCCAGTTTGTCCGCAACGCTCATTGAACCGCTTACATCGATTACAAAAGCAAGATTGAATTTCGGCAGATTGCGGAACGCTGTTTTCTGTGCTTTCATTCCGATCTGCAGATAAGCAAGTTCGCCTTTCTGTTCTGCATCAATAAGAAAATTTACGGGAGTGTCCGTAGGAAGGGGATAATCGTAATCCACTTGGGAAATATAGGCGTCAATTTCGATTTCGTTGGCAGGCGTGATGTATCCCCGGTTGGAAAGATACATGGCACGGTCTGAAGATGTGGAACTTTCTTTCTGCCCGGCGGCAAAAGCGGTTGCGGCAGCAGAAATCAGTATCAGTAATGTGATGAGAATTTTTTTCATATAACCTCCGGCATGATGCAACTATGCAGCATATATACAGAATAGCACAATTATCCGGTTTTCTCGATAAAATCTTGTTTTGTATGATGTTGAAGGGGCAATTCCGACTTTTGTGAATAATATTTGAAATGATAAAAAAAATTACGGAACGCAGCCGGAGTCCTGACAGGAAATTGCTTGCAACTTGTTGCACCGCGATTTATTGTCAGGATTCCGGCGATAGTGCAGTAATTTTTTTATTACTGTAAAAGTGTTATTAAAACCCGGTTTTGACTATGAATTCATTTTCCGGAAGTTTTGATTGTAGCAGCATAGGCACTGTTGCAAAGGCCGAGAACTGCGGACACGATGAACAGAGTTTCAATTCCGAGTTTCTGCCAGATTACGCCGCCGAAAAGTGCAATGAAAATCGTGATCATGTGATTAACGGAAATGCCTGTAGAAATTGTGGCCCGCATTTCTTCTTTGCTGTCGGAAATATCCTGAACGTAAACGTTGGAAGCCATGGAAGCAAGTGAAATGATTGAGTCCAGCACATAGTTTACGCAGCACACGATAAAAGCGATGTTTTTCGGGAAAAGATGATGTGCAAATCCGTAGAAGAAACACACGATTACAAGAATCAATGTGTCTCCGATCATGACAGGTTTGTAACCGAGTCTGTCAACGATTTTTCCCACCACAGGAGAAAGAATAAAGCATGAAATTGCAGAAACTGCAAACAGAAGACTGATGACTGAAGCGCTTGCACCGTAGAACAGAATCAGAACATAGGGGCCGAAAGTAAAGAACACCTGTTTGCGTGCGCCGTAAAAAATCTCAAGCATGTAATATTTGGTGAACTTCTTCTTGAAATAGAAGCGGCTTTTTGTCTTGTCTGTTTCACTTTTTCCCGAAAGCCCCATTGCAAACATGAAAGCCAGTGCCATAAAGACTGTAGAAGCAATAAAGAAAGGCTTGAACATTTTTCCGGCAGCAACCAGAGCAAAAACAACGATTACAACAAGATAGCCCAAAAGGTTTCCGGCCTGATAAATTGCATTCTGATATCCCAGTGCCTGACCGCCGAGTCCGTTTTTTGAATATTCAAGGGAAAGGGTGTTTTTCATTCCAAGCTGGATGTGTTCGCCTGTTGAATACAAAAAGATGGAAAAAATCACAAGAGCTTTGTAAGGCGGCACAAAAGCGAGCAGGCCCATGCCCACAATCATTACGAGTCCGCCCATTTTGTACATTTTTTCTGCTGAGAATTTATAGAAGATTGCAAGAATGAATATGAGCATGAAGCCGGGAAGTTCGCGGAAAAACTCTGTAGCTCCCCGGTCGAATTCCTTCATGCCGACTATTTCTGCAAGATAGTTGTCCACAATTCCTTTATGAAGTCCGTAACCGATGGACATCATGAGAATGGACATAAAAAGTGTTTTCCATTTTGTGTCGTCTTTGAAAACAGCTGATATTCTGCTCATTTGAATATTCCGACCTTCCTTCTGGTTTTCTGTCCATTCTACAGAATCTTCTGATTTTTTTCTTCTTATTCCAGGTGAAAACTTCGTATAAAACCGTTTTATGTGTGTGAATTCTGTCTATGCAACGATAAGTAGCGAAAAAAAAACACTATGTAAACAGCTGTTTCTGTCGGAAAAGAGGGAGACTGGGTATTGTTTTCCCATGCATCTCGGAGTTTGTTGAAAAACG
>JAKSTU010000082.1 GCA_024402435.1 Treponemataceae bacterium | reverse complement strand
AAAAACACAGGAAAAGCAGAGACAGAAACTTTTTCAAAGTTTTTCTCCGAAATAAATACCCGCCCATTCCCAGCGTCCGTGGATTTCCGGATCAATGGGGAAATTCACTTTGCGGAAGTACAGATACCAGACATTTACATAACTGCTCCAGCCCCATGTACGAAGATATGCTTCGTTAGGTGTTGTGGAATTGTCAAGATCGGCATTGTAACGGATTCTGTTTCCCTGCATGAAGTCACGCATTGAAAAGTTTGCGATACTGTTTTCCATATCCTGACTCTGTCGCCATGACATGGAGAAGAAATTCACTTTTGAGCGGTATTTATCCAGCGTATTGTAATCATACCAGGAAATGCCCCGTTTTACGGAAGCAACCAGATCATCCAGAGTTTCAAAAGTCCAGTCCTTGGAAGACTTGTTGAAATCAATCAGGTATTTTGCATCAGTATATGCAGAGGGAATTCCTGCAATCTGGATTTCTGCCGCATCACTCCTCTCAAGGAAATCTGAATAAGATTTCAGACTTTGGGTCCATTCACCGAGTTTTTCGTATTCAACAGCAAGGCGGACAAGAAGCTCCGTTCTGTTCACATCATCCGGGTATTCAGCAAGAAGCCGCGTAAAATAGTCAACTCTGTCCTGAGGATTTGTAGAAATCTGAATCAGATTCTGAAGACACAGAAGATGAACCGAATTGCCTTTTACAATCAGATCGTCGTAGTTTTTGATGATCCGTTCGAAATATCGTTCGGCAACAGATTCATTGCCCAGTTTCTGGTAGCTGTAAGCAGTCATCAGAAGCCAATAAGAATTGTATTTGTCATCCTGATGGGAATTTATGTAATTTGTCAAAAACACAATGAGTCCGTGATATTCCTTGCTGTTCAGCATATTCTGGGCAATCTGGTTGATTACGGAAAAGCGGCTTTCTTCAGCAAGAGTTTCATCTTGAAGCAATGTCACAAGGTGTTCCCGAGTGTCTGTCTGTTTTTTTACCGAACATGAAGAAAAAAGCAATGAAACTGAAAGCGCGGCAAGGAACAGAATTCGCGTTTTTTTGAACATGGCGCGATTTTATCAGTGTTTGATGTTGTTGTAAAGACTTGCCCTTCGTGATATTCTATAAGAATGAAAAACAACAGAAGAAACCCTGCTCAAAAGCCGGAAATATCAAAATCTTACAGTTTCGTGATGGCAATCGGATTAGGTTTTATTTCGGGAGGAATTCTTCTGCTTCTTCTCCTGCAGACAAACAATGTGCCTGTAATTGCTCTTGTACAGACTGTTCTTTCCATGACACTCGGTGTAATTGCTCTCTACAGAGGATTCATCCCTGAAAAATCCACATGGCGTCTTTTCGTCGGTTTTTCACTTGTCTGCACGAGCATCGTTCTTTTTGCCGCAAATACTGACCTGATTTCTTACACTCTGCTCAATCTTTGGCCCTGCATTGTCATTGCAGTCGGAATTTCCTTTACATTGTCAGCCGTAATTGCACAGAAACAGCTTCCTCTCCGGTTTCTGGTTCTGTCAATTTCTTTTGTGCTGATGGGCATTGTTTTTCTTCTTTTCTCCACCCATGTCATTACTGTTCCTTTCAGAAGCGTTGCGGCACGTCTGTGGCCGGTTCTTCTGATTCTGATCGGAATTTTCCTTCTGGTTGTATTTCAGTATCTGAAAAAGAATCAGGCCGTCGGAGATGTAAGCTTTTATGACGACAGCGACGAAGACGATTAGCCGTATACTGGCTTGTCTGCCTTTGATCGCGCTGCTGGTTCTGTCTGGTTGTGCATCAAAGCCGTCTGACAATGATTCCGCGGAAATCGGGAAAGCAGAAGTTTCGCCCGGAACTGCTGCAAACACTCCGGTTCCCGAAAAGGAAATCCTGATTCAGACAGCTCAGAAAACACAGGCAGAAAAAACTGAAATCATTGCGGAAACAGATTCTCCTGAAACACCTGCAATTTCTGACACGGAAAACGGGAAAGACAGCGCCGCAGAAAACGCGGATTCTGCTGAACCTGAACAGACCGCCCTTTCTGCAGAAGCCGAACCGGTGGAGACACAGAAATCCGGTTCGCTTGAAACCCGGGCAGTCAATCTTTCTACACTTCTCTCCACGGTCAGAAAAACTGACGAATCAGTTCTGAAAGACGCACATACAGGCTCTCCCGATTCCATACGCCGCGCAGTAGAATCACTCAGCAAGCAGGAAGGCAATTACACACAGGAAGAAATAGACATTCTTGTAAGCATGACTGCTTTCATGAATTATGCATGGAAAACGGAAACAGTTTCATGGTCTGTTCCCCAATCAGAAGAAACCGACTACACGGCAATTGTTGATTCAGTCCGGCGCGGTCTTTATGACACGAACGGAGGTTCCGGCGACTTTTTCAGGCAGGTGCTTCCCTCGCTGATTCTGTGTTCTTCTTCACCGCAGACAAATTACTACGATGATGCGATGTTCATGCTGAATCTTGCAGTCAAAGACAATCCAGACTCTGTAATTGCCAATTATCTTCTGGGACTTCTGTACCGCCGGACCGGTGATGTTGACAATTCATTCCTGTACATAAAGAAAGCCTATGAAGGCTCTGCCACGACTTTTGAAATCCAATATGAATACTGCAGACTCCTCATGGAGAAAAAACAGTTTTCAGAGGCATATAATCTTGCTTTGCAGCTTCTCCGGAAAAAAAACACTGCGGACATTCTGAAACTTTGTGCAGAATCGGCATTCAACGCTGGAAACATGGACACGGCGGAACAGTATGTTGCACAAATCCTGCTTGCAGAACCGGAAAACATTGCTTACATCATGATGCGTGCACAGATTCTTTTTTCACGGGGCGAATATCTTAAAGCTTCGTCGCTGCTGGATGTTTATGCAAAGACAGACCGGACAGGACTTGATTATCTGCTTCTTCGCGCCCGGGTTCAGATTCAGTGGAACAAGAACAACAACGCAGCCGCCGCAACAATGCAGACAGCCCTTTCGCTTTATCCGGAAAACACGGATGTTCTTCTTCTGGCAGCAGAACTTGCAGTAGAAACAGACACGCGCATCGGAGGTTTTGATGCCGCCACACTGATTGAACGGGTTCTGGAAAAAGACAGCAGCAACTTGAAGGCTCTGCAGCTAAAAGTTAACCGGGCAGTGCAGAATTCAAACTGGGAAGAAGCTTTTGCTTCAAGTCAGATCATTTCTGAAAGAATCGAAAAAGAAGACAGCGAATACATGTCTATCAGTCTGACACATGCAACAATCTGTCTGAATCTTGGAATGATTTCCGAAGCGGACACAATCATCAATGAACTTTACGGCTCATATCCGGACAATGAAGATGTTCAGCTTGCATACATCAATCTGCTGATTGCAACCGGCAAAAAAGCCCAGGCATTGTCACTGATCAATTCACTGCTTCAAGGTGCCCAGAATGCGACGGCGGCAAAAAAACGCAGCATACTCTTTTATCAGCGCAGCCGTCTTCAGCCGGATGCAACGGAAGAACTGAATGACCTCCGTTCAAGCCTCATTGCAAATCCGCGGAATCAGGACACACTGTTTGCTCTCTACCGGTATTATTTTGCCCGTTTGGATTATCGCAAGGCCCAATATTATCTTAAACAGCTGATTGCACTTGATTCAGGAAATTCTGAATATCTTCGTTTGAACGCCGAATTGGATCAGCATTTGTAAGGAGTTTTTTTCATTTTTATATTTTTTTTCAGTTTTCTTCCATATAATAAGTTTTATTTTTATGAATTTTATCCGGAGGAAAAGCGAAAGTTCTCGACTATACGGTTTTATTTTCATATATTCTAAAGTGAGGTATTTATGAGTGACAACAATAACAAAGGACCGGACAAAAACGATCCTTATAACTTTTTCAAACTTTCACCCGAACCGGGAAACAACAAAAACAACAACAAGAAAAAAATCCCATTCTGGATAATTATCGTTGCTGTTGTTGCAGTATTGCTTCTGGCAAATTTTTTCCTGATGAACAGAAGTTCGGCTGATCTGATTTCCTTTTCAGCATTCCGCCAACTGGTAGAAAACGGAACAATCGTTCAGGTCAAAATCAGCGATTCCTATTTTACAGGTTATTCCCAGAGTTATTTATATGGACAAGGAACCGGCTCTTCCAATTCAACGTCACTTTTCAGTTCGTCCAATTACTCTCAGAACGGGATTTACCGGACCGGTGCTCTTCTTACGGAAGATTTTCTGAATCTGATGGACAGCAAAGGTGTTGTTTATGAAGTTGTTGTTCAGCAGAACAGTTATCTCCGTGATTTTCTCCTTTCATGGGTTATTCCGCTGGTATTCCTTGTCATAATCTGGCGGCTGATTTTCAAGAAAATGGGCAGCGGACTGGGCGGAAGCATGTTCGGAATCGGAGGGAACCACACAACTGCAGTTGAAGAAGGTCAGGTAAAGACCCGTTTTTCTGACGTTGCCGGCGTTGATGAAGCAAAAGAAGAACTGGTAGAAGTTGTGGACTTTCTCAAGTCACCGAAAAAATATACGGACATCGGCGGAAAAATTCCGAAGGGTGTTCTTCTTGTAGGTCCCCCGGGAACCGGTAAAACTTTGCTTGCACGTGCCGTTGCAGGAGAAGCGGGTGTGCCCTTTTTCCGCATCAGCGGTTCTGACTTTGTCGAGATGTTCGTGGGTGTCGGTGCAAGCCGTGTCCGTGACTTGTTCAAACAGGCCCGTGACAAAGCTCCGTGCATCGTTTTTATTGACGAATTGGACGCCATCGGAAAAAGCCGCATCAATTCAATCAGCGGGGGCAATGACGAACGTGAACAGACATTGAATCAGCTGCTGGTTGAAATGGACGGTTTTGACAATTCAAAAGGACTGATTCTGCTGGCTGCCACAAACCGCCCTGACGTACTGGATCCGGCACTTCTCCGCCCCGGCCGCTTTGACAGACAGGTTGTAGTTGACCGTCCGGACGTTAAAGGTCGTGAAGCAATTCTCAAGATTCATTCCAAAAACGTAAAAATGGGCAGCGACGTAGATTTGGCGGCAATTGCCCGTACAACAAGCGGTTTTGCCGGTGCTGAACTGGCAAATGTTGTTAACGAAGCTGCTCTTCTTGCAGTCCGTGCAGGCCGCAAACAGGTTACAATGGAAGACTTTGATGAAGCCGTAGAAAAATCAGTGGCAGGTCTCCAGAAAAAAAGCCGTGTCATCAAGGAAAAAGAGCGCAGAACTGTTGCATTCCACGAAACAGGACATGCCCTTGTGGCTGCCTTTACAGAGGGCGCAGACAAAGTTCATAAAATCAGTATTGTTCCCCGCGGTGTTGCAGCATTAGGTTACACATTGCAGATGCCAGAAGAAGACCGCTATCTTCGGACGGAAAAAGAACTGCTGGGAGAAGTGGACGTGCTTTTGGGCGGCCGGGCAGCCGAACAGATTATCTTCGGAGAAATCTCTACCGGTGCCGGAAACGATCTTCAGCGGGCTACAGACATTCTGCGCCGGATGATTACAGACTACGGAATGAGCAGCAAATTCCGCAATGTTGTGCTTTCCCAAAAAGGAGGCGGTTACGGAGCCGCAGAACCGCAGCTTGTCCGTGATTATTCAGAGAATACGCAGACTTGGATTGATGAAGAACTGAGCCGCCTTATGCAGGAACGGTACGATTATGTAGTCGGACTTCTGAACAACAAGCATCAGCTTCTGGACTACATTGCAAACCGCCTTCTTGAAAAAGAAATCATGGAAGAAGCAGAGTTTGAAGACATCGTAAAAGCTCAGACACATCTTGAGGAAGCAACTGCACAGGCTGCGGTCGAAGCTGAAAAACAGGAACCTGATGCTGCAGAAACCGCAGCGGATCCTGAATAACAAACAACAGAAAAGAAAACAAAAAAGCCACTCTTCACGATAATCTTTCGGAAGAGTGGCTTTTTTTGTTGAATCAGCAAGTCCGATTATTTTTTAAGAATCCAACCTACAAGACCAACAATCCATCCTGCAATAATCATATAGAATCCGAAAGAAGCATGATTAAGGAATCCTTCGGCAATCCATTTGTAGAATGAATTCTGTGTCATTGCAATGTAAAGAACGACACCGCCTGCAATTGAAACCAGAAGTGCAATCAGACGGAAAGTACTCATATTCTTGCCCTTAAGGAAGCAGAGTACGGCTCCGACAACAGCACCTGCAATAATCAGGATGGCACCGATATTTACTGTGCTGAATCCGTTGTCGCCGGGTTTGACGAAACTGAAACCATTTGAAGAAGACTTGATAAGGCCACCAACTGCATTCAATGCGAATACAGGACAGCAGAACCCTGCAATTACAAGAGCCACACCTACCAAATAAACAATGCTGAATTTAGCAGATTTTTTTGCCATTTTTCCTCCTATTAAAACACCGCGTTAGCGGCGAGCCACGGATGGCGAGAATAATCAGTTTGAGAGCG
>JAKSTU010000081.1 GCA_024402435.1 Treponemataceae bacterium | reverse complement strand
GACGGAAGAAAAATACGCAAAGGAAACTCCGTTAAAAGAAACGGCGGCCCCTAAAAAAGTTTCAAAGCCTGTAAGACCAAAAGTCATGAGCAGCCGCGGAATCGGAGGAAAAGTCCAGAGAACAGAAACAGAAAGCAGAAAACCGGTTCAGAGCAGAACGGCAAAAACATCGGAAAAAGCTGAACCGGCAGAACAGGTCAGAAAAGTTTCCCCGCGGAATTCACAGACAGTCCGTGTCAGGTCCGGCAAAGTGCAGAAAGGACCGCCGGAAGCAGATGCTGTCAGACGCCCGGTACATAACCCGGAAAAGCAGCCCAAAAGAAAAGCGGCAAATTCTCAGCCGGCTTTCAAAGTGTCAGAGCGGTTCAAGTCTGCAGGAAAACTTGGCGACGATTCTCTCCGCATTTCATCGCTGTACAAGTCTTTCGGCGCCAAAACCGTAGTCCGCGGCGTAGATTTTTCCATGCACACAGGCGAAGTCGTAGGACTTTTGGGACCGAACGGCGCCGGCAAAACTACAACTTTCTACATGATCGTAGGTTTTTACCGCCCCACTTCCGGCGACGTATTCCTGAATGAAAAACGCGTAACACGGATGCCAATGTACCGCCGGGCAAGAGAAGGCATTTCCTATCTGCCCCAGGAACCATCTGTTTTCAAAAAACTGACCGTTGAGCAGAATATCTGGGCCATACTTGAAACCCGGCGCGACCTTACAAAAGCACAAAAACTGCGCAAGTTGGACCAGCTGATTGACGAGTTTTCAATCGGACACATACGGAAACAGCTTGCATATTCACTTTCCGGCGGTGAACGGCGCCGCACGGAAATTGCACGCAGTCTCGCCATCGAACCGAAATTTCTGCTTCTTGACGAACCTTTCGCAGGAATTGACCCCATAGCAGTTGCAGACATCAAATCCATCGTGCGCCTTCTTGCAAACAGAGGCATCGGTGTTCTCATTACGGACCACAACGTCCGCGACACACTTGAAATTACGGACAGAGCCATCATCATAAGCAGCGGGCAGATTGCCGCCAGCGGAAACAAAGAAGAAATTCTTCAGAACGAAACCGCGCGCAAAATCTATCTTGGCGAAGAATTCCGCATGTAAGCCTGAACAATCAGGGAGAAAAGAATGAACAGATCAATGCTTCATGAATCGATTATTCAGAATGTCCGCCTCGTCTTCTCCCGCAGCGGAGGAAATGGCGGCCAGAATGTGAACAAAGTAAATTCAAAAGTACAGGTTTTTATTTTGCCGGAAAAACTGTCCGGGCTTTCAGAGGCCGAACTGGAACTTGTAAGGGAAAAACTTACTGCCAACATCAACAGTCAGGGCGAAATTTTCGCAGTCTCACAGGAAGAACGCACTCAGGAGCGGAACCGTGCCATTGCACTGGAGCGGCTTGAAAACAGAATTGCATCTGCTGTCAGACAGAATCCGGTACGGCACAGAACAAAACCCACAAAAGCATCCCAGGAAAAACGGCTTGCATCGAAAAAACTCCACAGTCTTCTCAAATCACAGCGTTCACTCAAGTCATTTTTTTAATTATGCTGCAAAACTTGATTTTGATTAAAACTGATGTTGAGTTGATTCCATGATTTGTGATACAATACTATCCATAGAAACAAATTACTTTTCTGAGAGGATTATTATATGAAAGAAATATCAAAACTTCTTGACTTCCGGTCATCAATCCGGGTTTTGGACGCAACAATCCGTGACGGAGGTCTTGTAAATAACTTCATGTTCACTGACGAATTCGTAAAACAGCTTTACGAAGCAAACATCCGCGCCGGTGTTGACTACATGGAATTCGGATACAAAGCCGATCCGGACATTTTCAAAGAATCAGATTTCGGAAAATGGAAGTTTTCAAAAGACGAAGACATCCGTGCAATCGTCGGAAACAATGACAGCCCGCTGAAAATCTCTGTCATGGCAGACGTTGGACGCACAAACTACAAACGCGACATTCTTCCCAAAAGCGAAAGCCCCATCGACATGATCCGCGTTGCCTGTTATCTCCATCAGATTCCCGGTGCCGTCGAAATGATTGAAGACGCTCATGCAAAGGGATACGAAACAACCTGCAACATCATGGCAATTTCTACCAGCGGTGAAAACGACTGGCGCGCAGCTTTGGAACTTGTATGCAAATCAAGTGTTGACGTAATCTACATTGTTGACAGCTACGGATCTCTTTATCCTGAGCAGATTCAGCGCATCTGTTCCCTTTACAAGGAATACGCGGACAAATACCACAAAGAAATCGGTATGCATGCACACAACAACCAGCAGCTTGCTTTTGCAAACACGATCGAAGCTTGCGGTGACGGTGTAAACTACCTTGATGCAACTTACGGATGCCTTGGACGCGGAGCCGGAAACTGTGCAATGGAACTTCTTATCGGCTTCCTCAAGAACCCGAAGTATAACATTTATCCGGTGCTTCAGTTCCTGGAAAAACAAATTGCCCCGCTCAAGAGTGAAGGCTTGGTGTGGGGCTATGACATTCCTTACCTTCTGACAGGTCTTCTGAACCAGCATCCCCGTGATGCAATTGCATTCAGCAACGCAAAACGCACGGATTATGTTGAGTTCTACAATGATCTGACAGGCCGTGACTGATTCATCCGACTCCTCAGTTTTTCAATTGTTTGACATTGCTAATATTATTGTGTTAAACTTGTAATGACTAAATCTAGCATGGAGGGAATACTATGCAATTGTTATGGTACATTCTCCTTCCTGTTGCTGGACTTGTTCTTGGATGGACTATTCGCTGGCTTTACGCCAGATTTCAATTATCTGCATCAGAGCAAAGAGCTGAGCGTGTAATACAGGACGCTGTAAAAGAAGCTGAAGCACAGAAGAAAGAAATACTCTTAGAAGCGAAAGATGAACTTATCCGTGAACGGAATCAGCAGGAACGGGAAAACAGAGAGCGCCGCGGAGAACTGCAGCGCATGGAACGCCGTCTGAGTCTTAAAGAAGAGACTTTGGACAAACGGGCTGCTGCATTTGACAAGCAGGAGCAGGAATTCGTTGCAAGGGAAAAGAAAGTTTCAAGCAAAGAAACAGAACTTGCATCTGTTGAAGAAAAATACCGGCAGGAACTGGAGCGGATTTCCGGACTCAGTTCAGAAGAAGCCAAAAAGCTGATTATCAGCAGTTTGGAAAACGATGCCAGACATGATGCTCAGGCTCTGATCAACAAGATTGAGCAGGAGTCACAGCTGACAGCGGAGAAAAAAGCCCGGGACATTCTTGTTTCAACAATTCAGCGCATCGCAACTGAAACAACAAGTGACATTACTGTAGCAACAGTTGCACTGCCCAGTGATGAAATGAAGGGCCGCATCATCGGCCGCGAAGGACGCAACATCCGTACTATCGAAACTCTTACCGGTGTTGACATCATCATTGATGATACTCCGGAAGCAGTCGTCATTTCATGTTTTGATCCTGTGCGCAAGGAAATTGCAAAAGTTGCTTTGGAACGCCTCATTTCTGACGGCCGCATTCATCCGGCCCGCATTGAAGAAGTGGTTCAGAAAGTTACCCGCGAGATTCAGAACAAGATTTACGAAGAAGGTGAAAAAGCCCTCTTTGACGTTGGAATCAACAACATACATCAGGACGGAGTCCGGGCTTTGGGACGGCTTTACTTCCGCACAAGTTACGGCCAGAACGTACTCAGCCATTCAAAAGAAGTTGCAGTCATTGCGGGCATGCTTGCTGCTGAAATCGGTGCGAACCGTGACTTGGCAAAACGCGCTGCAATCTTTCATGACATCGGTAAAGGTGCAGAAAACGATTCTGACCAGAACCATGCAGAAGTCGGTATGGAAATGTGCCGCAAAATGGGCGAAGATGTTCGCGTTCAGAATGCAGTCGGTGCCCATCATAATGACATTGAAGCAACCAGCGTAGAAGCAATTATCGTGCAGATTGCAGATGCCATTTCTGCAGCCCGCCCGGGTGCCCGCCGCGAGACAATGGACAACTACGTAAAACGCCTTGAAAATCTGGAAGCAATTGCAGAAGGATTCAACGGTGTTGAAAAAGCTTATGCAATTCAGGCCGGCCGCGAACTTCGGGTTCTTGTCAACAACGAAAAGATTCCGGACAGTGACGTTAAAGATTTGGCCCGCAACATTGCAAAGCAGATTGAAACAGATTTGCGCTATCCGGGACGCATCAAAATTACGATGATCCGCGAAACCCGCATTGTTGAGTACGCACGCTGACAAACTTGTACAACAGTTACAGACCACTTGAGTTTTCTCAGGTGGTCTTTTTTTTATGCGTCAGCTTCTGTAGAATGTGACCATGCAGAAAGCTGAAAACAAAGTTGCCCACTTTCATTTGCCGGGACTGTTCGAGTTTTACGAACTTTACCGGCGTTTTCTTACCGTGTTTGCAGATTATCGCGAATATTTCCATGACTGGTGCAATATCGGTTCCATATACGGGTCGCCCGCTGACACAATATGGAGCGGCGGACGTCTGGAATACGCTGAAAGACAGACGGAACTGGATGTTCTTGAACTGTCGGAGCAGTTCGGTTTTTCTGCCCGCCTTACGTTCAGCAATTCGCTTTTGACAGAAAAACATCTTTTTGACCAGCGTTGCAACAGAATCGCAAGACTTTTTGACAAACCAGGAAACGGCATTGTAATTCATTCAGACATTCTGCTTGAATATTTGAAAGCAAAATACAGAAACTTTTATTTTGTGTCTTCAACCACCAAAGTTCTTACTGAATTCTCCGATTTTCACAAAGAACTTGAAAGAACTGAGTTTTCTTATGTTGTGCCGGACTTCAGGCTCAATGACAAACGGAATCTGCTTTCGGAACTTGAACCGGATCTGAAGTCAAAAGTCGAGTTCTTATGCAATGAATGCTGCTGGTTTGATTGCAGAAACCGGAAAAAGTGTTACGAAAATGTGAGCCGCCGCATTCTTCACGAAGATTTTCCTGAATTCGAATGCAAATCGCCCTTGGGAAATGAAGGATACGTTTTCTCACGGGCCATGGAAAACAAAGGTTTTATCAGCAGGGAAAGCATTCAGGATTTTTTTCTTCCGAAGGGGTTTGCAAACTTTAAAATCGAAGGAAGAAGTCTCGGAAGCGCTCTGGTTCTTGAAATGCTTTTGTATTACATGGTTAAACCGGAACATCAGCTTAAAGTCCGTGAAAAAATCTATCTGGACAATACTTTGGACTTGTTCTGAATTATCTGAGTGTTATTGCAGGTACGATTCCGACCCTTTTTTCGTTTACAAAAACCTCGTTTTCAGCTAATCCGTTTGCACCGATTACTCTGACTTTATACGGATAATTTGAAATGGGTGAACGAAGAAACCATTCTCCGCATTTTCCGTAACTGGAATCCTGCCGGGCTCCCAAAATCAGTGCATAATCAGTTGCTTTTTTCATCCGCGCGCTGGGAGTGCTTGTCTGATTGTAAGAGCCGAATCCCAATGATAAAGAAGTTGCTTCGTACTCGCTGAGCAGGAAAACTTTGTCTTTGGTATTGCTGCAATAATATGACTCGGAGACAATGACTTTTCCGGAAGTATCGGTCGTACTGTTTTTGGAGTTGTCTACAAGAGTCTCTGCAATATGAGACTGCTCTTCCGCCGTAAAAGCTTTTTGAAGGAAACCGTTGTTTTCTGTCTTCCACTCATATTCACCCGTATCATATCTTCCCTTCCATTCAGGATGATTATCAAGGTAAAAATTGGGATAACCGTTGAGATACGCACGGATTTTTGAATATTGGTAATTGTTCTGATAAATGCGGATAGGATTCAATGACTCCCTTTCTGTTCCGTCCGGTCTATAGGACTCATAATCCCTGTCCTGCCCGCCATAAAAAACTTCGTTTGCAACAAGAATGTTCTCTGAAACCAAAAGCCCCGCTTCATCATCAATCACACGCCATTTGATCGGTTCCACTTTGCAGTAATAAACATGATTTTTTGCAACTCCGCCCTCTGTCACAGACAGATTTACTTCGGAATCATCAATAACCCCGCTGATTTTTTCATAATAATCCCAGTCGCTTCCCAAATAATATCCGGCATACTCTCCGGCAGCCAGAGGATCAGGATTGGTTCTGACAGAATCTAATTTTTCACTCTGGGGAAATTTTCCGAACAGAACATAAGTCGCGTCCTTTCCGCCGGTACCATCAGTTCCCTTCGGCAAAACAGTAAGCCCCGGCACTTTACGCCAGTCCGATGCAGTCCGGAAGGTTTCTGTCTGTGCATAACTCCAGTTGTCGGCCTCATCCACTGATTCAACGTAGACAGTGCAAGGCAAATCAGATTCTTCCACATTGACGGTTTCAAAACGCTGGTCACCGGGAGCAACTTCTGCAAAAATAGAAGGACCGCTGTTGTCATCTTTCCAAGTGATTTTTACACGCAGTTTTTCCAAATCTTCATCAGCAGGATCAATCCATTTTACAATCAGTTTTTTGTCTTCAGCATGATAATAAACAGTCAGTTCCCGGACAGGACCAGGTCTGACTTTATCGACAGGTTCAGGAGGAATTTCAGGTTCTTCAGGACAGGAAATCAGAACAGACACAAAAATCAGCAGCAGCAAAAAGAAAACAGCTTTACCGTGTTCCGAAAAAAATGATTGCCGAAATTGCGTCATATGAATCAGTATA
>JAKSTU010000080.1 GCA_024402435.1 Treponemataceae bacterium | reverse complement strand
AGTCGAAGGATCTATTCAAAGCTTTATGAACGTTTGTGAAGATGTTTCGACTGCGGGCGACATGACAGGGGGTGCCGCAGTTTTCTTTCTTGCGGGCTTCCGCTGGGGCTAGCTTCTGCACCGCGCTGCTTCCGTAAGGGGCTTCTGAAAAAAAATCCAGTTTCATGGCGCGAAAAATGCTTTACATAATTCGATTGCGGCTCACTTTTGAAGAAGAAAACCTCGTAATACCTCCGAAATTATGCTATATTTTATGAAACAGGAGGTTTTATGTGCAAAAAAGCTGAAATGCAGTTTTCTATTTTTTTGATTTATCAGCTTGCCGAAAAATGGCATATGACACCTTCTGAAGTTTTTCAGACGCTTAATAAAACGAAAATACTCGATGATTATATTATAAAATACTACGATGTCCTGCATACTCAAGGCAAAAAGGCACTTGTTGAAGACATATCAGATTTTGTCCGCGAAAAAGGAATAGCCGTATGACGGTTTACCATGGCTCAAACATGAAAATTCCTTCACCCGATGTTTCTTTCTCAAAAAATTATCTTGATTTCGGCAGGGGATTTTATGTCACATCATATCAAAATCAGGCAGAAAGATGGGCTCAAAGGAAAGCGAGTCGTTACGGCGGACAACCTACAGTAAATATATATACATTATCAGACAAACTTTCCGGACTCAAAGTTTTAAAGTTTGACAATGAAAATGAAAAATGGCTGGACTTTGTATGTGCATGTCGAAAAGGCGAAAATCTGAATCAAAACTATGATTTGATTATAGGAGCTGTAGCCGATGATGATGTTTTTAAAACTGCAGACATGTATTTTCGAGGTTTGTGGGATAAAAAGCGAACTATAGAGGGATTGAGATACTTCAAAATGAATGATCAAATATGCATTGTTAATCAGCAGATTGTTCCTGAAGTATTGAAATTTGAAAAATTCTATTGTCTTGAAGAAAAATGACGAATCCAAAAGATATAATTGAAATTTACAGGCAGAATCTTGAATCGGATATAATCGAATACCTTGCATCATCATTAAAAATTGATTTGCGGGACGCTATGGAAAAATATTATTCCAGCAAACTTGCCAGACAGATTGAATCCGGAGAAAATGGAATAGATAATCTGGATTACAAAAATTTGGCAGAAGATCTGATTGAAACTGAATTAATGACAAAACCTTCCGAATTGCACTAAGACACTTTACGCACACTTAACTCAACATTCACCCCCCTTGTCAATACAATGCGCACCGCCGGGGCTAGCCTTGCAAAGCGGGTATTCTGAGCAAATCCTATCGCGCCCACGATTTGGAAAGATGTTTCGACTGCGCTCAACATGACAGGGGGGGGTGCGCTCACTGTGTTCACTGCGGGCGACACGGCCGTTGGTTGTGCGTTCAGTGCGTCATCGGCGGGCAACATGACAGGGGTTGCCGCAGTTTCCTTTCTTGCGGGCTTCCGCCGGGGCTAGCTTCTGCACCGCGCTGCTTCCGTAAGGGGCTTCTGATTTTTTCTTTGATTGGTGCTATAATGTTTTCATGACGGCAGAAGAAATCGCAACACAATATCCATATCTTTACGAAACCCATCTTCACACAAAAGAGGCCAGCGCATGCGCCAGAGATTTCGGGGCGGACATGGCACGGGCTCACAAGGCGGCCGGGTACGCGGGAATAATCGTGACTGACCACAACTGGGGCGGGAACACTTGCGTGGACCGGGGGCTTTCGTGGCGCGAATGGGTGGACAAATTTTTCGCCGGGTACAGGAATGCAAAAGCTGAGGGAGACAAAATCGGGCTGCAGGTTTTCTGCGGGTACGAAGCCGGTTTCAACGGAACCGAATTCCTGATTTACGGGCTCACTCCGCAGTGGATGGCCGATCATCCTGAAATTCGGGACGCTTCTGTTGCACAGCAGTATCAGCTTGTAAAAAATGCAGGCGGAATGGTGATTCATGCCCACCCTTACCGCGAAGAATGGTACATTGAACAGGTGCGGCTTTTTCCCGATGACGTGGACGGCTGCGAAATAGTGAACGCAACCCATTCAAATTCAAAATCCACATCCCACAACAATCCGGAGTTTGACGCAAAAGCTGTGGCTTATGCCAAGGAACACGACTTCTGCACCACTGCAGGCTCTGACATTCACTGCGCAGTTCCTTTCGGCGGCGGAATCGCGTTTCCGACAAAACTGGCGGACATTCAGGATTTTATCCGCCGTGTCAAAGGAAAGGCTGATTATGTGGTGACCAACGGAGAACACTGGTACACAAGAACCGGTTCTCTGCTGGTGTAATTATTGGCACTTATTCTGCAGTTCTTCCAGCTGTGCACGCAACCGCTTGTTTTCGGCTTCTTTTTCTGCCAGAGCAGCATGGGCTTCTTCCAGGCTGGCAACCAGGTCCATATGGTCCCGTTCGGCAACATCCCGGGCGAATTCCGCAAGCCATTCGGCTTCGTTCATACTGATTTCCGACAATACTGTGGATGCTTTCATTATTCCTGCCTCCGCACTGCATAAAGACTTGATAACATCTGTTTTTTCAGGGTCATCCGCGTACTTCAAAAAGGTACACCAACGCTCTGCCGATGTCAACTTTTCAATGTCCAACGGTTCTTCGCCCAGTTTCGGAAGTTCCAGGATGTACACGTTCATTCTGCTGTTCAGCTTACGCCCGTCTTCGCTCCGCATCTGATACTGGGAAACGGCAGCGGGAGAAGAACGGTCAAAAAGAAAGTTCAGCACCGACACCTGGTACACCTTTGTCATGTCCTTCCAGTGTATGCCTTTGGGGGAATAGTAGTTCAACAGGTGAGCCACGTAATACTCAACCCGGTTGGCGTAGTTCAGAAAAGTTTCAGAACTCTGCATCTCCACGTTTACCTTTTCCCCGTCTATGGTACATGTCAGATCGAATCTGGGCTGTTTTTCATCATCCGAGTCTCCGGAGAGTTCGTTTGGGGCCAGCTGAATATCTTCTATCCTGGATTCAAGTACTGCTTCAAGAAAGGACTTGAGGGCAAAGCGCGAGTCTGCAGATTCGCCACCGAACAAAGCCTTGAATGTTGTGTCACGGCGCGGATTCAGCAGGGCGCCTTCATACGGGATAATTGATTTTTTCTTCTCCATGGAATTTCTCCTTTTTCCGCAATAACGTCTCATATTGTTATTGCAGCGGGAGAGAAAAAAAATTAAGTTTTGCGGAAAAAAAACGGTCCAGGACTGAAGCAAACCTCAATCCCGAACCGCATTCATGCTGACTTCAGCAGATCAATCTCAGTACATTCCGCCCATGTCACCCATTCCGGCGCCAGGAGCAGCAGGAGGATTTTTCTCAGGAATGTCTGTAATTGCGCATTCTGTTGTAAGCAAAAGACCTGCGATTGAAGAAGCGTTCTGCAAAGCTGTGCGTGTAACTTTTGCAGGGTCAATGATACCGGCTTCCATCATGTCTTTCCATTCCATTGCATAAGCATCGAATCCAACGCCTTTCTTGCTTGTCTTTGCTTTGTCAGCAACAACAGCACCGTCAACGCCTGCATTTTCTGCAATCTGGCGGATAGGCTCTTCAAGAGCACGTTTTACGATTTTGAAACCGACTTTTTCATCGTCAGTCAGTGTGCTTGTATCAGCTTTTTCAAGAGCCTGTGCAGCTTCAATCAGAGCAAGACCACCGCCGGGTACAATACCTTCTTCCAGTGCAGCGCGTGTTGCAGCAAGGGTATCTTCTACGCGGTGTTTTTTCTCTTTCATTTCAACTTCTGTAACGGCACCGATGTTGATTACTGCAACACCGCCGGACAGTTTTGCAAGGCGTTCCTTGAGTTTTTCTTTGTCATATTCACTTGTTGAAGCTTCAATCTGTGTCTTGATTTCTGCAACACGGTCCTTGATAGCTTTTGAATTGCCTGCGCCGTCAACGATTGTTGTGTTGTCTTTGTCAATTTTTACGCTCTTTGCGGTTCCCAGCATGTCAAGTTCAACTGTTTCAAGTTTAAGGCCAAGATCTTCTGTAATAACCTGTCCGCCTGTAAGAATTGCAATGTCTTCAAGCATTGCCTTGCGGCGGTCACCGAATCCGGGAGCCTTTACAGCAACAGTTTTGAGAATTCCGCGGAGATTGTTTACAATAAGAGTTGCAAGAGCTTCGCCGTCCATGTCTTCACAGATGATTACCAGAGCTTTTCCTGTCTGTGCAACTTTTTCCAGCAGAGGAAGAAGATCTTTCATGTTGCTGATTTTTTTGTCGTGAATCAGAATGTAGGGATCGTTGTAAGAAGCTTCCATGCGGTCACGGTCTGTTACGAAATATGATGAAATGTAACCGCGGTCAAACTGCATACCTTCTACAAAGTCTGTAGTTGTTTCCATTGTCTTTGCTTCTTCAACTGTGATTACGCCGTCTTTTCCGACTTTTTCAATTGCGCTTGCAAGGATTGTACCGATTTCAGAATCGTTGTTTGCAGAAATTGTGGCAACGTGTTTGACGTCATCCCCACCTTTTACGGCTTTTGCAGATTTTTTGATTTCTTCAACTGCCAGAGCAACAGCTTTGTCCATACCGCGTTTCAGTTCAATGGGAGTCATTCCGGCTGCAACGGCCTTGAGACCTTCGCGAACCATTGAATAAGCAAGAACAGTTGCAGTTGTTGTTCCGTCACCGGCAACATCATTTGTTTTTGCTGCAACTTCTTTTACCAGCTGAGCGCCCATGTTTTCAAAGGGATCTTCCAGTTCAACTTCTTTTGCAACGGAAACACCGTCTTTTGTGATTGTAGGTGCGCCGAATTTTTTGTCCAGCATTACAAGGCGGCCTTTGGGACCCAAAGTAACTTTAACTGCCTGAGAAATCTGTTCTACGCCCGAAAGCATTTTTTTGCGGGCCTCTTCATTAAAAACCAGCTGTTTAGCCATTTCCTTCTCCTATAAGCTAGCCGCAGAAATAGCGGCGGACTTTAATTGAATCTTCTATAAATCTGACGCTGTTTTTACAGCGCATTGATTACTGAGCAAACAAGAATTTACTAAGAAATTCCAAAAACGGCAAGTCAGAGAATGACTTTTTTTGTCCTGGAGCTCTCTGTCCAAAGGTTTACGCTATTGTATCAGATGCTGCATAACGATAAAATATTCAGTTATGGAAACTATCAAACGCACCGTTACTTGCGGCGATCTCCGCAAGGCTGATGACGGTAAAACAGTAATATTGAATGGTTGGGTTCACCGCATCCGTGAACATGGCGGCATTTCATTCATCAACTTGCGCGACCGCTACGGAATTACACAGGTTGTTGTAGACGCCGATTCTCCTGCCGAACTTCAGGAACTTGCAAAATCTTTCCGCATGGAATTTGTTCTTGCCGTAAAGGGTATCGTTCGCGCACGCCCCGACTCAATGGCAAACAAAGATATGGCAACAGGCGAAATCGAAGTTGTTGCAAAAGAGATTCAGGTTCTTTCAAAAAGCGAAGTTCTGCCTTTCATGATTGACGAATTCAACAAGGACGGAACACCTGTTGTTCCCAACGAAGACCTTCGTCTCAAATACCGCTACCTGGACCTGCGTTCAGAAAAAATGAAGAGCAACATCATCCTGCGCAGTCAGGTTACTTTTGCAACCCGCGAATATCTTACTTCAAAAGGATTTCTGGAGATTGAAACTCCTACTTTCATCAAATCAACTCCTGAGGGCGCCCGCGACTATCTGGTTCCTTCACGTGTTCATCCCGGAAAATTCTATTCACTGCCACAGAGCCCCCAGCTTTACAAGCAGCTTCTGATGGTTTCAGGTTTTGACAAATATTTCCAGATTGCACGCTGCTACCGCGATGAAGACGCACGCGGCGACCGCCAGCCTGAGTTCACACAGATTGATATGGAGCTTTCATTCACAGACCGTGAAGAAGTTCTTACAACAACTGAAGGCATGATGGGCTACATCTTCAAAAAGACGATGAACGTGGATCTGCCCGTCAAGTTTGACCGCCTTTCATGGGAAGACGCTTTTGATTTCTACGGAAGCGACAAACCCGATCTGCGCTTTGACCTTAAAATGCAGGACGCCGCTTTCATGGCTGACCTGAGCGATTTCGGTGCTTTCAAAGCAGGCGCCGAAAATGCTGACAAATCTCTGCCCCGCCACAAAAGAAGCGGTCTTAAGGCACTGGTTGTAAAAAATGTTGCTGACAAATACAGCCGCAAAATGATTGAAGCGCTTGAATCCGAAGCAAAGAAATACAAAGCCAAGGGTCTTGCTTGGATGAAATTGAACGCAGAAGGCGTTTTTGAAGGCGGAATCAGCAAATTCTATGCCGGAAAAGAAGCAGAAATCTGTGAAAAACTGGGCGCAGAAAAGAACGACCTGCTGCTCTTTGTAAGTGACGGAAAATGGCAGGTTGCCTGTGTTGCTTTGGGTGCAGTGCGCAAACAGCTGGGCAAAGACCTTAACCTGTACAACCCTGCTGATGAATTCCACTTTGTCTGGATCATTGACTTTCCCTACTTTGCCTGGAACGAAGACGAAAACCACTGGGAAACAGAGCACCACATGTTCACCCTTCCCCAGAAACAATACTGGGACGTGCTTGAAAGTGATCCCGGCTGCGTAAAAGGTGACCTGTACGACCTTGTTCTCAACGGTTACGAACTGGCTTCCGGTTCAATGCGTATCAACGATCCTGAACTGCAGCAGCGCATCTTCAAGATTGTCGGTTACTCCAACGAGCGCGCACAGAAGGCATTCGGATTCCTGGTAGAAGCATTCAAATACGGTGCCCCGCCCCACGGAGGAATTGCTCCCGGACTGGACCGCCTTGTCATGCTCATGTGTCATGAGGAATCAATCCACGAAGTTATTGCATTCCCCAAAAACAACCTGGCACAGAGCCCCATGGACGAATGTCCTGCCGAAGTTGATGAGCAGCAGTTGAAAGACCTGCACATCGTAATTTCAGAATAATTCAGAAAAACTTATGCCCTGTCCTGAATTCCTGCGGATGACAGGCGGGGCATAAAACGTTATAATTCCTTACATGCTATCAGGTTTTGTTTCTGTCGGACGTCAGGTTGTAATCCTTTTCATCATCATCGGAGTGGGTTTTGTCTGCACAAAGAAAAAAGTGTTCACAGCCGATGCAATGTCCTGCCTTTCAAAGTTCGTACTGTACATTGTTACTCCCTGTGTAATACTTGAATCCTTCAACCGCCCTTTTGACAGCGCAATGCTCAAAGGACTCGGACTTTCTGCCCTGTGTTCCTGCGGAATTCATTCCTTCTGCATACTTTTAGCCCATCTTCTCATGCATGACAAAGACGAAGGCCGTCTTCGCGTGTTGCGTGTCGGAACTGTTTTTTCAAACTGCGGATTCATGGCGCTGCCTTTGCAGGAAGCACTGATCGGTTCAGACGGAGTTTTTTACGGAGCAGCCTACATTGCCATGTTCAACCTGTTCAGCTGGACTTACGGATTTTTCCAGATGGCAGGCGGAAAAGAAAAGTTTTCACCCGGCAAAGTGCTT
>JAKSTU010000008.1 GCA_024402435.1 Treponemataceae bacterium | reverse complement strand
AAATCCCGGAAGAAGAACTGAAAATTGAATAAAAACTTCTGTCATGCTTATAGGGAATCCTTCGACTCCGCTCAGGATGACACAGTATGGTGCGCAGGATGACACAGTGTGGTGCGCAGGATGCCACAGTGTGGTGCGCAGGATGCCGCCCTGAATGTTCCAGTTTGTCATGTTGAGCGGAGGCGCAGCCGGAGTCGAAACATCCCGAAAAATCTGAATAAAACAAATACAAATACAAAACAGTCAGTCCGCGACTGTCAAAACCGCTATATTAATCATATTTAAACAAAAAAAAGGCTGCCCGCTTTGTATAACGGACAGCCTTTTTAGTTTCAGAACCTATTAGATTGCTGCAACTTCGATTTTCTTTACATCAAAGTTGTATTCAACCTCGTTGATTACGAATGTAAGGTTTTCTCCGGCTTTGCTGTTAAGAATTGCATTGCCCAGAGGGGACATGTAAGAAATGATTCCGTTTTCGGGATCTGATTCCCAAGGTCCAAGAATTGTAAACACTTCTTCTTTCTTTTCTTTTGTGTTGAACAAAGAAACCTTTGTACCGAAAGAAATGTGTGCAGTTGTAACTGTGGTAGGATCAAAAATCTGAGCACGGTCGATTTCTTCTGTAAGACGTGTAACACGTGTATTGAGCTGTGTCTGGCGCTCTTTTGCAGCCTTATACTCAGCATTTTCACGCAAGTCGCCTTTCTCCAATGCTTCTCCGATTTCTTTGGAGTTTGCAGGAATCTCGATTGTAATAAGCTGATTGAGTTCAGCTTTCTTTGCATCGTACATTTTTGATGTAACAATAAGTCCTTTGGGTGTAACAGCCTTTTCTTCTGTTCCGTAGAACTTGAATCCGGGATGTTTTTCAAGGATTTTGTTGCGCATCTGCATTTTGACTGTTGCATCAAGATCTTCAACATCGTCTACCAGAGTGTAAAGACGTGTGATTGTATCTTCATCATGATCAAGAATGTAGTTCAAAAGTGTATTGTCTTTGAACAGAAGCAGCTGAACCTGACGGATGATTTTGCGGTTTTCTGTGGTGTCGGAATGGTTTGCAATTTCGCGGAAACAAACGTCCATGATATGAATCAGAACAATCATCTGTTTTTCGTATGAAAGACCGATTTCTTTGAACCAATCCTGATCCTGACATTCTTTGAAGAAATAAATTGCAGACAAACGGTAAGCTCTGTAGTTTTCAAAAGAATCTGCAGCAAGTTTCTTAACTTTGTCAGTATAACCACCGTTTACCAGCTGGGAAATCATTTTGTCCTGAAGAACTGTGGGGAACAGTTTTACATAAATGTCGGACCAGTTCGGCAGCATTCTGATGCAAGACAAGAAGTCTTCGCGCAGATATGTTGATTTTGTATCCTTCAGTTTCATGTACATTTCAGCAGGATTTTCAATTTCTGCAAAAAGTTTGTCAAAAATATCCAGCTGAATACCGGTGTTGAGATGCGGGAATTCCTGAACCAACCGGCGTACAACAAGGAATGCAGCAAGTGTCTGGTCAGTAATTGTGCTGAAAGAGCGGAGGAATCCGGCAAAGTATGAGAACATGTCACTGAACAGGTCGTTCTCAGTATCAATTTCTGCAAAGCGCATAAGAATGTCAACACGGGGATAGAACTGTTTCTGAGCCTTGAACTCATTAGAAAGCTTTTCTTCTTTTGTAATCGCACGGTCACGGACAGTGTACTGAGTAATGTCGTTGGGATTTACACCGAAAATTTCGTTTTCATCAAGAATTTTACGGGCTTTTGTGCTCCAGCTTGTCCATTCAGTTGTAGAAAGAATCGAAGGAACAATTTCTGCTTTGATGCGTTTGAAGTCGCAGCTGTTGTCAAAACTTCTGATGATTGTTTTAAGTGTCCATTCCTGATCATCCTTTACTTTGTCATGAAGAACTTCTTTCTTTTTTGTTGCCTTGAGAACCCAGATATGGTTCTTTGCAAGAGGCTGGAGTGCACTGACAGCCATTTTGAGGGACATTTCGTGCTCTCCGTTTTTCTTTCCGAAATAAATTGTAATGTTTTCGTTTTCAACTTTGCGGATTTTTCCTACACCCCATGAGCGGTGGAAAACATAGTTTTCTACGTCAAAGGCAATGTGTTTTTCAAAATCAGCAATTGCTTCAAAAACGTTGCGGTAGCGGGAATCAAGGCTTGAAATTGTAATGCAGTGTTCAAGCTGGCTGTGGTCGGCGTATTTTCCGCGGTAACAGTCAACCAGTTCTTTGCGTGCCCAACCTTCTTTTTCATCAATTGAAAGAATCAGTTTAAGAATATCAAGACCGATGTCCCATTTTTCTGCGTTTTTATAATAGTTGTAAAGTTCCATCATCATCAGTGAACTTTTTTCTTCACCAAGGCTCTTTGCAACTTTGCGCTGAATCATATAGAAGAAATCGATTTCTTCGGGAATCAGTGCAATCAGCTTGTTCCACATTTCCTTAACCTGGTTAAGCTGTTTTTTGTTGATATAGCGGAGAAGGGCTTTTTTATAATAATCAACAGCGCCTTCAATATTTCCTTCTTTTTCTTCGCGTTCTGCAAGAAGTTTTGCAATGTCAGATTCTTCAAAGTCAATTTTTACGATTTTCTCGTAGATTTCCCACATTCTGGCGTCATTGTCCTCACGGTAACAATCTGCCAAAGTGTGAAGAGCAAACTTGTTGTTTTCGTCTTCATCAAGAATTCTTTCACACAAATAAGTAACAATCTGTGTTTTGTGGTTGTCCAGAAAGAAATTCAGCAGTGTTTCAAGGGGAGAATTATCCAAAGTGCGTTTTTTCAGTCCCAGCATTCCGGAAAAATAAAGTCCGATGATACTGTTCTTTGAATTTGCAAGGTGTTCGTCACTTACAGCTTTAACTTCATCAATGCAGTTTTCAGCCTGTGCTTTTTCTACAATATTGGCAAGTTCTTTAAAATGGTTCTGCGTATAATTCGTAATAGCAGCCCGAGTCCATTTTTCTTCGTTCAGCATTCCCTGAACGGTCTTAACCAATTCTTCTGACATACACATAACTCCTGTAATTTCTGTGAGTCCTTACACAACGTATTTTGCGTAAACTTCCGGACTCAACTGTTTAATTTTCAAAAGAATTTCATTGATTTTGGTTTTGTCGTCATTTGTCATTGCAAGATGATCGATCAGCCAAAAATAATTGTTCAAGAGCCTGGGAGTGAGCACCTGAGGATCACATCCAGGTTCTTTAAGTTCACATTCCATTCCGAAAATCGCCTGTTTCAGTTTTCCTGTTTCAACAGACTTCAATTCACGTTTAATATTGAATAACCCGTAAATTACTCCGTAAACAGGAATCCATTCTTTAAGGACAAGATCTTCGAAACCGTCCTGCTTAACACGTTCAATCAGTTTGTTGATTAAATCTGATTGAAGAAAAGCAATGTCCACAAGACCAGGATTTACGAAAAAAGCTTCTCTGAAAAAGATTTTCGCAAACTGGTCCTCTCCGCACAGAGAATAGCAGTCAGCCATCTCGGCAAGGATTGATGAACTTCCAGGAAGAAGTACGTTTGCATCGTTCAACAAAGCAAGAGCATTTTCGTAGTCACCCAGCATTTTGAAACAAAGTCCGGATTTTCTTAAAACTTCCGCTTTAAAGCTCGGATCACCGGAATCACGTTGAGTGCCGTAATAATCCAAAGCTTTTCTGAATACACCTCTGCAAAATGAATCAATAATACGGGAATAATGATTTTCCCCGATAAACTCAAGAAATTCCAACCAGGATCCGACAAGGAATTCTGCTTTTGCAAAATCTATATCGAATTGCTCAACTTCAAGAAACTTGGGTCTCCAATAATTTGCGCACCTGATTGCAAACTTGAGTTCATTGTTTTCAAGATCAGCTGAGCGAATATCCTTAAGTATTTCCAAACCGGTGGAAATATTGCAGTTTTCAAACTGTTTGCGGGCTTCGTTCAAACTGATTTCGGTAGATGATTCCATAATTCTTGCATTAATTATGACAGAACGGCTTTTTTTAGTCAATATGAAAAAAAATTGAAAATGGGCAAAGTTTATAATGTATTTTTAATGAATTAGTCAAGTCTTTTTTGGTATTTTTTTTATTTTTTTTTACGTTTTTTTTATTTTTCTCTGTTTGTGCAAATTAAATTTCCATTTTTATAGAAACGATTGAACTATTTTTGTTATATTTGATTTGAAAATTTGATTCCGGGGTTGAAAAGATTTATCTTAAAAAAAATAACTGCACTTACGCCGAAGTTCCGTTATTTTTATTTCGTATCATGTAAAAAAAAATTATAACCCGGAATTCGACCTGAAAATTTTTATGACTTTGGAGGATAATTTGGAACCACAAGTTACAATTACATTTGAGGATATGGCCGATGAAAAAAATCTTACGATTGTTCCAATTGCAGCAAGACCGATTTTCCCCGGAGTTCACGCGCCAATAATAATAGAAAACAAAGAAGTCATAAAAAGCGTCGAAGCGGTTATGAGTGTCCACATGAAAGGACCGATTGGTGTGGTGATGCAAAAAAATGCATCGGAAAATCCTACTTTTGATGATCTTTATGAAATGGGAACAACCGCCCGCATCTTAAGAAGAGTGGATCTTCCTGACGGCAGAGTAAATCTTTTTCTTTCCACAGTCAAAAGATTCAGGATCAAAAAACGGGCTACTGAGGGAATTCCTTTGATTGCAGAGGTTGAATATCCCAAAGATGAATACGAAGACACTTTTGAAGTAAAAGCTTTGCAGCGTGCCCTAAACGCCGAACTCATAGAGTTGGGTGAAGTCATCCCTGTGTTCGGTGGTGACATGGCCCTGGAGTTCCTTAATGGTGGGGCTGGACTGCTCACAGACCTGATCTGTTCAACCCTTGAATGTGACAGGGAAGTCCTTCAGCGTCTGCTTGAAACCACAAATATCCGTCAGAGATTGGAACAGCTTCTTGTACTGGTAAGAAAAGAACAGGAAATCTACCGCATCCAGAAAAAAGTTGTAAACGAACTCAATGAACGTGTAGAAAGAAATCAGCGTGAGTATTATTTGAAAGAAGAACTCAGGACTATCAAAGAAGAATTGGGCATGACAACTGATGCCAAAAGTTCCGAGTACTTGAAATTCAAAGAAAAAATTGATGAATTCAATTTTACAGGAGAAATAAAAGAAACCGTTTATTCCGAACTTGAAAAATTCCAGCTGATGGAACCCAATTCCAGCGAATTTATAGTTTCACGGAATTATCTTGAAACTGTTGCAAATCTCCCCTGGAAAGATCCTGAACCGGAAAAATATGATCTTGCTGCTGCAAGAAAAATCCTTGATGAAGACCATTACGGACTGGATGACGTAAAAAAGCGCATCATTGAATATCTTTCTGTCCGAAAACTCAAAGGTGACTCAAAAGGATCCATTATTCTTCTGGTAGGACCGCCAGGTGTGGGAAAAACCAGCGTCGGCCGTTCAATTGCCCGTGCAATGAATAAGCCGTTCTTCCGTTTTTCAGTTGGCGGTATGCGTGACGAAGCTGAAATCAAAGGTCACCGCCGCACATACGTCGGTGCAATGCCTGGAAAACTTGTTCAGGGCCTCAAAATTGTCAAAACCAAATCGCCCGTTTTCATGATCGACGAAGTTGACAAAATGGGTCAGAGTTATCAGGGCGATCCTGCAAGTGCACTTCTTGAAGTTCTTGACCCGGAGCAGAACGTGTCTTTCCGCGACCAGTATCTTGATCTGCCTTTTGATGTTTCAAACGTTGTTTTCATCCTTACTGCAAACACGCTGGATTCAATTCCGGAACCTCTTTTGGACCGTGCAGAAATCATCACACTTTCCGGCTACATTGACCAGGAAAAAGTTGAGATTGCAAAAAATTATCTGATTCCCAAAAATCTTGAAAAAAACGGATTGCATAAAAATCAGGTAAAATATCCAAAATCCGTGCTCTTGAAAATTGCCAATGAATACGCCCGTGAAGCCGGTGTTCGCAATTTTGAGAAAAATCTTGACAAAATCCACCGTAAATATGCGGCAGAAATTGTTTCAAAGGAATCTGTAATAAAAGCTGAGGAAAAACTTGAAGCATTGATTGCAGCAAAAGAAGATCCTGACGGCAAAGACACTGCTGAAATCAAAGCAGCGCGGAAAGCTCTTTTGGGCGAACAGAAAGTTCCAGTTACTCTTTCTGAAGCTGATTTGGAAAAATATCTTGGAAAACCTGTTTTTGACGAAGAAGAAATTTTGAAGGCTGACAAACCAGGTACTGCAATTGGTCTTGCATGGACAAGCATGGGCGGTGACACACTTCTGATTGAAGCAATGGACATGCCCTCGGGTGCAGGAAGAGAAGGCCTATACCTTACAGGACAGCTCGGAGACGTTATGCGGGAATCTGCTGCAATTGCCATGAGCTATGTAAGATCTTATGCAATCAAACATCAGATCAAAAAACCTGAATGGTTCAACAGAAACTGCATTCATCTGCATATTCCTGAAGGTGCAACGCCTAAAGACGGACCTTCGGCAGGAATTACAATGGCCACAGCATTGATGTCATTGATTTGCCACAAAAAAATCAAACCCCGTCTTGCCATGACAGGTGAACTTTCTCTCATGGGCAAAGTTCTTCCCATTGGCGGGCTCAAAGAGAAAACGGTGGCTGCAAAACGCAACAAAATCAAGACTGTCCTGATTCCGAAGCAGAATGTCAGAGATTTGGATGAAATTCCGGAACATGTAAAAGAGTCCATGACATTTGTTCCTGTGTCAACATTCGAAGATGTTCTTGCACAGATTTTCTGATTCTGAGACACGATTTTGTCTTCAAAACTGATTTTTGCAGGCGCTGCCAGTTTGTTCTCACTGGAAAAAATCCGTTCCAGTTTTTCTGAAAAAGGTTTTGATGTGTCTTTTTGTGATGCACCTTTCATGAAAGGGTTTGTTTCGCAAAAAGACGCTCCGCTGATTGATTTTTCGGACAATTTGGAACCGGATTCTGAAAGCTTTGTGGTTCCCTTGACTGAAAATTGGATTTCCTGGTGCATAAAAAACGGAAACTGCAGGATTTCTGACAAAGCACTCAAGGCTTCCCGGTCCAAAACTTTGTTTTATCAGTTGTTAAAGGATTCCGGCCATAAAGTTCCCGATCTGTTTGACACTTATGAAGATGCAGTTTCTCATTTGGACCCGGATTCTTATATCGTTGTAAAACCTGAGGGACTTTTTTCCGGTTATGGCGTGGAAATTATCCCATTGAAAGAAAAGGAAAAAGTTTCTTTTTACATGGAAAAAGCTTCTGAAATAAAAAATCATGCAATGCGGATAATGAATGTAAGTACTTCAAGAGCAATTCTTTCGGCGTTTACAGAAGGACCAGAATTTTCCTGTGACTGTTTTGTAAACAAAGTTGAAAAAAAACTTCTCAGACTGTGCAGAAAAAAAGTTGTTCTGATTAATGACAAACCTTGCACGCAAATTGTTTCTTTTTTGTCACCCTCGTTGCCAGAATACAAGTTTTTCGAGAAAGAAATCTTTTCATGGCTGCAATGCCTTTTTTCAGAGGATGACATTTCTTTTGCCCAATTTGATTTCAAGCTTCTTCCGGAAGGGATTCTTGTTCCAATTGATTTTGCGGCCAGAATCGGCGGTGGAATGAAAGAACTTTTTCAGACCGCAAGTAAGGATTTTTACTCAGATGTTCTTTTCGGTTCCAAAAACGAAGAAAAAACTGATTCATACACAATGTACAATTATCTTCCGGCATTCAAAGGCACAATAGTCCGGGATGATTTTCCGCTTGTGTCCGGTGAAAAGTTCGTCTTCAAGAAAAAAGGTGACCATGTTATTTCAAATCCGTCAAGTCACGCCAGCAGAATTGCCTGTGTCGTACAGAAAGGCCTTCCCGACGAAAAAAAAATCCAGGAACTTTCCCGCAGCCTTATGCTCGGAAGCCCCTGGATCATCTAGCACCTTTATGAAAATCAGATTTCCATGTTCATGCAGTGACGCACTTCTTTGAGTGTTTCAATTGCCATTTCACGGGCTTTTTCACCACCTGTAAGCAATACCTGACGGATGTAGTCCGGTGCAGCCTCAAGCCGTTTGCGCTCTGTGCGGAGCGGACGGAGTTTTTCATTCAATGCTTCAGTAAGTGTCTTCTTGAGCATTCCGCCGCCGCCTTCCCCGATTTTTGCGGCAACAGCTTCCGGTTCTTCACCTGTACAAAGTGAAATCAGCATCAAGAGGTTTGCAACTTCAGGACGATTTTCCGGATCGTAAGTAATGTTGCGGTCTGCATCAGTTTTTGCCTTTTTGATGAGTGCTGCAGTTTCGTCTTCTGTAGCAGATAGGAAAATTGCGTTGCCGCGGCTTTTGCTCATTTTCTGGGAACCGTCAAGACCAAGAATGCTGGGTGTCTTGCTCAACAAAGCCTGCGGTTCGGGGAAAACCGGGTTTTCAGGAGAAAACTTCTCATTGAAACGGCGGGCAATAAGCCGTGTCATCTCAAGATGTGGCAGCTGGTCTTTTCCGACCGGAACAATGTTTCCCTTGCAGAAAAGAATGTCACAGGCCTGATGTACAGGGTAGGTGTACATTCCGGCATTTACACTTTTAAGTCCCGCAGCCTGAATTTCTTCTTTGACCGTAGGATTGCGGCTCAATTCTGCATTGGAAACCAGTGTCAGAAAAGGCAGCATCAGCTGATTTGCTTCAGGAACATAGCTGTGGGGATAAATGATTACGTCATCACCCGGTTCAATTCCTGCGGCAAGATAGTCAATTACAAGCTGTTTTGTATTCTGTGAAATTTCAGAAAAAGCATCATGGTCAGTAAGAACCTGATAATCCGCAATAAGAATGCATGTAGGAACACCAAGTTTTGAAAGGCGAACGCGATTCTGGAGAGATCCGAAATAATGACCGATATGAAGTCTTCCCGTAGGACGGTCTCCTGTAAGTACCTTGTATTTTTTCGGATTGACAAGAATGTCTTCTTCTATTTTTTTGCTGCGTTCAAGAGCAGCTTCATATGTTCTGTTTGAAATTCCGTTTTCGATTTCTTCCATAAATTAAATCCTCCGATTAACTTGATTTACAATAGCATTTTCCGCGCAAATTTTCAAGAAAGCCTTGATTGCGTGAGAAATTGATTTTTGTTAGAATGAATCATCTTTTTATATGAGGTGTTTTTATGGCCAACGACCGTTATGTTAGTCCTCTTTCTGAGCGCTATGCCAGCCCGGAAATGCAGTATATTTTTTCGCCGGATATGAAATTCCGTACCTGGCGCCGTTTATGGATTGCATTGGCGGAAACAGAAAAGGAACTTGGGCTTGCCATTACCGATGAGCAGATTGAAGAACTGAAAGCACACAAGGATGACATCAATTACGACGTTGCAAAAGCCCGTGAAAAAGAAGTCCGCCATGATGTTATGAGCCATGTTTATGCATACGGTGTACAGTGTCCCAAGGCAAAAGGAATCATCCACCTTGGAGCCACATCATGCTACGTTGGAGACAACACCGACATTATCGTCATGACAGAAGCCCTGCGCCTGATCCGCAAAAAGCTCCTCAATGTAATCAACGAACTTGCATCATTCGCAGATAAATACAAAAGCCTTCCGACCCTTGCATTTACGCATTTTCAGCCTGCACAGCCTACAACCGTAGGAAAACGTGCCACACTCTGGATTCAGGAATTCATGCTTGATCTTGAAGAACTGGACTTTGTCCTTGGCACAATGAAACTTCTCGGTTCAAAAGGAACAACCGGAACACAGGCAAGTTTCCTTGAACTTTTTGATGGTGACCAGGAAAAAATCGACATGATTGATCCAAAAATTGCTGAAAAAATGGGTTTCAAGGAATGCTATCCTGTTTCCGGCCAGACTTATTCCCGCAAAGTTGATACAAGAGTATGCAATGTTCTTGCAGGAATTGCAGCAAGTGCACACAAAATGAGCAATGACATCCGCCTTCTGCAGCATCTTAAAGAAGTGGAAGAACCTTTTGAAAAAACACAGATCGGTTCCTCTGCCATGGCCTACAAGCGTAACCCCATGAGAAGCGAGCGCATTGCTTCACTTTCCCGCTATGTAATGATTGACGCACTTAATCCTGCAATCACATCTGCAACACAGTGGTTTGAGCGCACACTGGATGACTCAGCCAACAAACGCCTTTCAATTCCTGAAGGATTCCTTGCAATGGACGGTGTTCTTGACCTTTGCATGAACGTTGTTGACGGTCTGGTGGTAAACGAAAAAGTCATTGAAAAACGCCTCCGCAGTGAACTTCCTTTCATGGCAACAGAAAACATCATGATGGATGCAGTAAAAGCCGGCGGCGACCGTCAGGAGCTTCACGAAAGGATCAGAACCCTTTCAATGGAAGCGGCTTCAAACGTTAAGCAGAAAGGTTTGGACAACAATCTTCTCCAGCTCATCTCTGAAGATCCGACTTTCAACATGAGTCTTGAAGATCTGGAAGCAACAATGGATCCTGCAAAGTATACAGGCCGTTCAAAAGAACAGGTGGAGGCATTCCTTTCCAAAGTAGTAAATCCTGTTCTTGAAGCAAACAAAGATTCACTTGGTCTTACCGCAGAAATCAAAGTCTGACGGGTTAGGGCAAATGATTGTTGGTTATCTGCCGTCAATTCAGAAAAAAATATGATTTTCTGAAAAAAAAGTTTGACAGATATGTTTTTGTGATTTATATTCAAATAGATAAAATAATTTTTGGAGGCTTTTAGCTTTATGGCAAAAGTTGAACTCAAAGGAATCGGAAAGGTCTATGACGGCAATGTTCGCGCTGTTGACAACGCAAACATCACTGTAGAAGATCAGGAATTCGTTGTGTTCGTAGGTCCCTCAGGATGTGGTAAATCTACAACACTTCGTATGGTAGCCGGTCTGGAAGACATCACAGAAGGTGAATTGTACATCGACGGTGAACTCATGAATGACGTTCCCCCGAAAGATCGCAACATCGCAATGGTATTCCAGAACTACGCTTTGTACCCCCATATGTCAGTTTATGACAACATGGCTTTCGGTCTTAAAATCCGCAAGACAGACAAAGCAGAAATCGAACGCCGCGTAAACGAAGCAGCTCGTATCCTTGATATCGAGAAACTTCTTGATCGCAAACCCAAGGCACTCTCCGGTGGACAGCGCCAGCGTGTTGCAGTTGGACGTGCAATCGTTCGTAATCCTAAAGTATTCTTGTTTGACGAACCTCTGTCTAACTTGGATGCTAAACTTCGTGTTCAGATGCGTGCAGAAATCTCTGACCTGCATCACCGCCTCAAGGCAACAATGATTTACGTAACTCATGACCAGATCGAAGCTATGACAATGTCAGACAAGATCGTTGTTATGAAAGACGGAAAAATCCAGCAGATCGGATCACCTATGTACTTGTACAACCACCCGATCAACAAGTTTGTTGCTGGCTTCATCGGTTCACCGCCAATGAACTTCCTGACAGTCAAAATCCTTGAAAAAGGTGGAAAACTGGTTGCTGACGAAGGTTCTTTCGAGATTACACCTACTGATGAGCAGGCTAAAACTCTTAAGGCTTATGTTGGTAAAGAAGTTTACTTCGGTATCCGCCCTGAGGACATGACATATGCTGACAATCCTACAGTTGCAAACAATATGCAGATGAAAGTATCTGTTATTGAGCCACTGGGTGCTGAAACAAACCTGTTCCTGCAGACAAAGACACAGCAGTTGGTTGTTCGTACATCACCGGACCTTAAGTTCCAGCTTGGTATGACAACAAACTTTGTTCCTGTAATGGAAAAAGCTAAGTTCTTTGACAAAGAAACAGAACTCAACATCTGTGAATCTGTAAAGAGCGAATAGTTTGTAGAACTGAGTTTGAAAAAACTTAGTTTTGCATAAAAAAATCCCGGGGTGAATGCTTCGGGATTTTTTTTGCACTTGGGAGATTATTTCTTTTGCTTTATAAAGAAAAATTAATATACGAAAATTCTCTTGAATCAGCTTCTGACATAAAAGATTTTGTTCTTGAAGGGGAGGCTGTATTCAGTTTTGAAAACAAGCGTCTCCGTATGAAAAATGCTCTTCCGGCCGAAAATGGTCAGAAAGCAAATTTTGTCTTTTGGTGTAACAAAGAATTTCCTTCGGATCTGGAAATAGAATGGGATTTTTTGCCTTTGGAAGAACCCGGTTTGGCAATGATTTTTTTCAGTGCCATGGGTAAAAATCACTCTGATTTATTTGATAATGACCTTCAAAAAAGAACCGGAGAATATGTCCAGTATCATCATGGAGATATAAACGCATTTCATCTTTCCTATTTCAGAAGAAAAGAGATTGATGAAAGGACTTTTCATACATGCAATCTCCGAAAAAGCTACGGATTCCATCTTGTTGCTCAAGGTGCAGATCCTATCCCCGATGCAAAAGACTGCAAAGACCCATTCCGAATGAAAATCGTAAAATTCCGTGAGAAAATCATTTTCTCGATAAACGGACTGAATATTTTTGAGTTTACAGATGACGGATCAACTTTCGGCCCGTTCCTGAAAAACGGTAGAATCGGATTCCGGCAGCTTGCCCCGATGGTTGCAGAGTATTCAAATCTGAAAGTTTATGAACTAATTCCCGACGATGTTTGAGGTAATCCTTGAAAAAACAGAAGCGTTTCATTAGTTATAAAGCCACTCTTTTTCTCGGAATAGCAATTCTCCTTTTACTGGTGATTTTTTCCTTCGGAATTTACATTTATTCTGATTGGAAAAAAACTACAAAAGAAAACGCTTTGTTTGAAACCGAGAATCTCATCAAGAGGCTTGTCCAGAAAAATGATGAAATGCTTTCAAATTTGCGTGAATATTATGTCCTTATGTCCGAAAGTGACAGCATAAAATGGATGTTGGACAACAACATTACTTACAATAATTATTCATATTATAAAACTTCTTATGATGAACTTGCCGGAAACGGTCTTTTCAATGACTGGATACTTGGTTTTACCTTTGCCAATCTGAAAACAAATTGGGTTTTGAACAACAAAGGTCTGTTTACAGTTCCGGAAGTTTTCAACAAAGAAATTCTTGAAAATTTGAATCGGGAAAAAACAGAAGGCCGGAATAAAATTTATTGGAAATATACAGAGCAGGAAACGGAAATCAACAAAGTTGACCGGAATTACAGAGTTACTTTGGAAAACGACGGACTGAATCTGATAATGTGGCTTCCTTCTGCAAGTTACAATACATATGCCTTCTTCATTTCCAAAATTAATCTTGACACATGGAAATCTTCACTTACTGATCTTCTGGAGCGGCATCATGAAATTGTGGTTCAGGAAGAAAACGGCAATATAGTTTTTGCAAGCAATCCGGAATATGCTGATTATTGCAGACAGGATGCAAAACTGCCCGCCAATTTGCTGATTTCACAAAAGACAAGCGGAATTCTCAACTGGAAATATACGGTTTTTTATGATTTTTCAAAATTCACGCCAGGTTACAAATTTTCATTTATATTGATTCCCATTCTTCTTCTTTTCAGTGTTTTTTCAATAATTCTGGGTTTTTTCCTTTACAGTCCGGTAGACAATCTTATAAAAGAAATCAATGTTCAGGATATTCAGGAGAGAAAAAACGAATATGGCAATGATCTGGATTTGGTTGCCGGAAGCCTACGTACACTGAAAAATGACAAAAAAGTTCTGGAAAAAATCGTTGGCCAGCAGCAAATCCGTTTGATGGAACTTTTTGAACTCAGATTGATCCGCGGAGAAGTAAAAGCAGAAGAATGCAATGAATTCCTTGAAAGATTCGGTCTTGTCAGAAACAGTTTTTTTGCAACTTGTACAGTTGTCCTGAATTTTCATGATGAAGAAACTATTGATGTGGTAGACGAAGATGCCCTTTGCCTCAGGATTCTGCAGGAATTGCCACAGGATATAAAATCTTTGGCCTGGATGCCGCCTCTTTATACGGCAAGCGCTATTTTTGCAATTTTTTCTGAAAATGATGAGGACCTTCTGCTGAAAAAAATTACCGCTTTTTACGATGGCATAAAAGAAAGCGCAAAAGAAACTGCAAATTACGAAGTTCTTATGGGCGTAAGCGGAACTCAGTCCCAAATCATGTGCATAAGCCGGGCGTACAGGGAAAGCCTGAATGCTTTGGCTTCCGGAAAAGATCCGGAAGGATGCAATTTTTATGTATCCCAAGAAATTGTTTCTGCACCGGGTTATGACGCTCATTACGAAGAAGAAATCAGAAACGCAATTCATTCAGGGGATTTGGAATCCTGTTATCATGCAACTGACGGATTCATGACATACTTAAGGGGTTTTTCCGGGCGGGATCACGAACTGCTGGTCTGCAAAATCCGATTTGTCAACACAATTTGGCTTACAACAATTGAACTTGGCTTAAATTTGCAGGACGTTTACCCTGACGGACTTGTCTCTGTTTATCGGGAGCTGCTCAACACGGCAGAATTGGATCATACCCGGCGTCTTATAAAAAGAAAATGCATTGATCCCATAATCAAGACAAGATTGGCGTATCTTGAAAACAATTCTTATGCGCTTTTAAGCAGAATTCAGGAATTGATTGCTGAGAAAAAGGGTGATATTACACTGGCTGAATGTGCTGACATTCTTGGCGTTCATCCAACATCAATATGGAAGCTTTTGAAAACTGAAAAAAACATAACATTTACGGAATACACAGAAGAATATCAGTTGAATGAAGCAAAACGGCTTTTGTTGGAAACAGAACTTTCTGTGGGTGACATTGCAAAAGAACTGAATTATGGAAATGCGCAGAATTTCATTAGATTCTTCAGCAGAATGACAGGAATAACTCCTGGTAAATTCAGAAAATTGTATTAAATGCTGATTTTTTAGCACAAAAACGTCACGTAATCTTTAAAAAACATCAAAAAATTGAAATTCAATAAAATGATTATAGACGTAATTTAAATTCACAGTAGAAAATCAGGACATAAAACCAAGAGGTGAATATGTCCAAAAACGAAACACGACTGCTTTCCAAGGAAAAAACTTTTTTCCAGTATTTCAAGCAGCATAAATGGCTCTATTTTATGCTGATTCCGGGTGCGGTTTATTTTATCATGTTCCGCTATGTTCCAATGGGCGGACTGATAATCGCATTCAAAAACTACAGTCCTTTCCGTGGAATAATGGGAAGTAAATGGGTGGGATTGGAACAGTTCCGCAAATTCTTCAGCACTGCAGACTTTTTCAGGTTGTTGCGCAACACTTTGGGAATCAGTTTGCTCCAGCTGGTAATCTATTTTCCGGCTCCGATCATTCTGTCCCTTCTTTTGAATGAAGTCCGACACAGCACGTATAAGCGCTTTGTACAGACTTTGGTTTACATTCCCCACTTTGTTTCATGGGTTATTGTAGCAAGTTTGACATACCAGCTTTTCAATGTTACGGACGGTCTGGTCAACCACATAGTTGTTTCCTTAGGCGGAAAAGCCTTTGACATTCTTTCAAACGGAAAAAGTTTCTGGGGTCTGATTGTCGGTCAGGACATCTGGCGGGAAGCAGGTTACGGAACGATCATTTTCCTTGCAGCTTTGTCGGGCGTTGACCAGCAGCTTTACGAAGCCGCACGTATTGACGGTGCTGGCCGTTGGCAGCTGATGTGGCACATTACATTGCCCGCACTTAAAAGCACGATTATCATGATGCTGATTCTTCGCGTCGGAAGCCTTCTCAACACAGGTTACGAACAGATCTTCCTCATGAGAAACGACTTGAACATTGCTTATGCTGATGTTTTTGATACCTACATTTATACACGCGGTATTGTAAACGGTCAGTATTCATTCTCTGCTGCTGCAGGTATGTTCAAATCAGTTGTCGGAATGATTCTTGTTCTGGGATCAAACAAATTGGCAAAAGTTGTCGGCGAAGCCGGTATTTATTGATGAAGGTGAATAGAATGGCTAATAAAAGCAAACTTAACAGACTTACACCGGGTGATTATTTAATCTACTTTATCCTGGCGCTGGCAGCAATTGCAACAGTTCTTCCGTTCCTTTATGTTCTTGCAGGATCTTTTGCAACAGATAAGGAACTTACAGAAAAAGGTTTCTTCATCATTCCTGAAGTCTGGTCTTTGAACGCATATACATACGCAATCAATCAGGTAAATATTCTTCAGGGATTGAGAAACTCCGTGATTCTGACCCTTTTGGGAACATTCATGTGCATGGCTTTTTCACTTAGTTTTGCATATCCTCTTTCCAAATACCATTTCCGCGGAAGAAATCTTGTACTGAATCTTGTTATTGTTACAATGCTTTTTTCAGGAGGACTGATTCCTTCCTACATTGTAAACACGGCCTATGGTCTTTATGACTCATGGTGGGCCCTTATTCTCCCCGGACTCATCAGTCCTTTCAACATGATCATCATAAAGAACTTTTTCCAGGAAATGCCGCAGGAACTTGAAGATGCTGCATATATCGACGGATGCAATGACATGGGAATTTTCCTTAAAATCGTTCTTCCTTTGTCAAAGCCCGTAATTGCTTCAATTTCTCTGTTCTACGGAGTAGGTTTCTGGAACGATTACTTTGCTTCTATGATTTATCTTAAAACATCAGCATTGTATCCGGTTCAGATTCAGCTGCGTTCAATCATCATGCTTACATCACAGATTTCTGAACTTGCTCAGGACTACTACGATGTTTATGGTGCTCCGCCGGACAAAGCTGTAAAAATGGCTTGTACTGTTATTGCAACAGTTCCGATTCTTTGTGCTTATCCTTTTATCCAGAAGTATTTCACAAAAGGTGTTATGGTCGGTGCGGTTAAAGGTTGATTTGCCTTTGACAGATTAAGTTTTACAATGCGGAGCTTTTGCTCCGTAAAAATAATTGTTTTTACATTCTGAAAATGGAGGAAAGAATGAAAAAAGCATTAGTTGTTATGTGTGCATTGCTTTGCATTGCAGGTATGGTTTTTGCCGGTGGTCGTAAGGATACCAAGGCAGCTGCTTCCAACGAGCGCGTAAAAGTTACATTCCAGACAATCGACTTCTATGCAGGTCAGTGTAACGTAGGTCAGTACGCAGATCAGATTCTGAAACAGATTGAAGATTACTGCGGATGCGATCTTGAAATCGAATGGGTTCTCAACGATGTTCTGTCAGAAAAAATTACTCTGACACTTGCAAACCCCAAACAGATGCCTATGATCATGACATACGGCGGAACTCTTACTGGAAATATCGTAAGTGCAGCTAAAGACGGTGCATTCGTTGACTTGAGCAAATATATCTGGGATGAGAAAAAATATCCCAACCTGTCAAAAATGCTCAAATCTGTTGCAGACAGTCTGACAGTTGACGGACAGCTTGTTGCTATTCCCCGTACACGTGTTGTAGGACGCTATGGTCTTACATACCGCCAGGACTGGGCTGACAAACTGGGAATTGCTGAACCCAAAAACGCAGACGATGTATATGACATGCTTTATGCATTCACATACGGCGACCCTGACGGAAACGGAATCAACGATACAATCGGTATGGAAATGACTTCATACACAGGACCTTTCGACATTATCCAGACATGGTTCGGATGTGGAAACGAATGGGCTGAAGTAAACGGAAAACTGGTTCCCGTTCATATGCAGGACGAGTACATGGTTGCTCTGGACTGGCTGAAAAAAGTTTATGACAATGGTCTTATGCCTGCTGACTGGGCTGTACGCACAACAGACACATGGTCTAACGGTTGTAAAACAGGTCAGAACGGTGTTTATATTGACGTAATTGACGGTGGACGCCGCGTATGGGAATACTTCACAAAAGAAGCAACATTCACTCCTTCTGTTGTAGATCCTTCAAAGCCTGCTTCAATGAACCTTTACGGTGCAGTTAACGGAAGAACACTTGCAACAGCAGGTTACAACGGTTTCTTCACACTGAGCGCATCAACATGCAACACACCTGAAAAAATCGAAGCTGCTCTGACACTTCTTGACAAACTCAATGATGACGAAATGCTCATCCTTACACAGTATGGTCTTGAAGGAATCAACTACCACATTGACGAAGAAGGTTACCTGGTAGACGATGACACAACAGATACAACATTGGCAGCAAACTACATGGGACTCAACCAGCTGCTGGCATTCCTGCCTTCTGCAGAACACGTTACAGAACCCCACGTAAAGAACACAATTTACGTTGATGCTCAGAACGCTGCTTACGCAAAAGCTCTTGAATCAGCACTTGTTAACCCTGCTGCATCTTTCCTTATCAACTCAGAAACATATGCTGACATCGGTGCAACACTTGCAGAAATCATCAAACAGGCACGTACACAGTACATCTGCGGTGAAATCAACAAGACACAGCTCCAGGATGCATGGAAACGCTGGTACGATCAGGGCGGAAAGAAAATTATTGACGAAGTAAACGTTCAGTTTGCTGCAAACAAATAATCATTTCAATCCGTTTTTCCTTCCGCTTTCTTTGCGGAAGGTTGACTGAGATGTGAAACGGGTGGTGGATTTTCTGCTGCCCGTTTTTTTTTAACTTTTAATATTTTTTGAAGATATTCAAACAAAATGATTTTACATAATATAAGACCCCAAACTACCACCGGAACAACAACATTCGGATGTATGTGGAACAAAGGCGAATGCACTGCAGAACAGAAGTTTTTCTGCAGAAATCAGAACGGAGACCCGGTATCTCTTCAAAGCCGTGTTACAGCCTGGTGGCCTGACGGTTCAATAAAATGGACAAGCCACACAGCGGAGTGTTCCAGTTTGGGTAATCAGATTGAAGTTTTGCCCCTTTCAAAGGATTCAAAGACCATTCTTCCACCGGAAAATCTGATGCGAATTGATGTTTTGCCCAAAATTGCAGATTCTTCAGGAAAAAAAACAGACTTAACCGGAAAAAAAGTTGATTACGCCTGTATTTACACCGGATCAGTAACAATAGAATTAGGCGGAGACAAATCATGTCTTTTTGACTGCATCCGCACAGAAAATAAAATTGAAGCTCAGAACGGTAAAGCCGTTTTAAAAATAGAAAATCCCATTAATGACGAAAAAACCGGATGCCCAAACTCTATTTCTTATGGAAGCATTGTGCGTGATTTTTCAAGCCGAATTGATTCCATCACCATTGAAGAACACGGAAGCTTTCAGACAGTAATACGCTTTGAAGGCATCCATCAGGAAATGATTCCCTTTGTCATACGCATGTACATTTCCGCCGACGGTCACACAATCCGTTTTTTGCACACTTTTATGTATGACGGCAATGAAAACCGTGATTTCCTCAAAGGAATCGGAATCAGTTTTGAGCGGCCCATTGAAGGTGCTCTTTTCAACCGCCACATCAAAATGACGGGGGACAGCGGAATATTCCACGAAGTAAGTGTGCCGCTTATGTCATGGCGTCCCAGGATCCGGCAGGAACTTTATGTGGCCCAAATGGAAGGTCTTCAGATTTTACCGGAAGGAGATGATGCCGCCACTGTAAATAAGGTTCTTGAAGCAACACCATATTGGGACAAATATGTCATTTGTCAGGATTCTCCCAGTCATTTTGCAATTAAGAAAAAACTTGCAGGCGAAAATCTTTGTTATGTGGACAGTCTTCACGGAATGCGTTCTACGGGAACATTTGCTTTCGGCGCTGAAAACGGAAGTGTACTCATTGCTTCAAAAGATTTCTGGCAAACTTATCCATCGGGAATTGAAGTATCAGGTCTTTCGGGAAAAATTGCAGAAGCTACAATCTGGTTCTGGTCACCGGAAGCACAATCCATGGATTTCCGGCATTATGCAGACAGGGGATACAATCAGGTTTGCTACGAAGGTTACGATTATAAAGGCGCAACCCCATACGGAATTGCCGTTACAAGTGAATGCGCCTTATCGTTTGAAAAAGAAATAATCCCGGCTGACAAACGGATTGAAGATTTTTGCAACGAACTTCAGTCTCCCGCGCTTTTTGTAGGAACTCCTGAATATTATCATCAGCATAAAGCCTTCGGTTATTGGTCTTTGCCCAAAACTGATTCGGAATCAGAGATTTTTCTTGAGAAGCAGCTGGAAAAAGCTTTTGAATTCTACAAAAACGAAGTTGAACAGCGGAATTGGTATGGTCTTTTCAATTATGGAGACATGATGCATTCCTATGATCCTGTCCGGCATCAGTGGAAATATGATGTGGGCGGATATGCCTGGGACAACACGGAGCTTGTTCCCACTTTGTGGCTTTGGCTTTATTTCATGCGAACCGGCCGGGAAGATGTTTTTACACTGGCACAAAAACTTTCACGGCATGCAAGCGAAACCGATGTTTATCATTTGGGAAAATACAAAGGTTTGGGAAGCCGTCACAATGTGCGCCACTGGGGTTGTCCCTGTAAGGAAGCCAGAATTGCAATGGCTCATCATCACAGGTTTTTGTATTACCTGACCGGAGATTACCGGTTGGAAGATATTTTTGATGAACTGAAAGACAATGAAATGTCCTTTTTGCAGAAAGATCCCCTGGGTGATTTTTACCCGAAAGACAAAATGGTTTTTCCCAGTCATGCAAGAAGCGGTCCTGACTGGTCCAGTCTTGTTTCAAATTGGATGACTCAATGGGAAAGAAAAAATGATTCAAAATATCTTGAAAAAATCAAAGTAGGACTTGAAGACATAAAAAAAGCTCCATTGCAATTTTCAAGCGGGCCCGATTTTGAATTTGATCCCCATTCATGTCATCTCCGATACATCGGTGAAAACACAACCGGAGGCTGTCACCTGCAGATTTGTATGGGAGCACCTCAAATTTGGCTTGAAACAGCGGATCTTATGGAAAATAAAGAGTTTTTTGAAATGCTTGCAAGCCATGGACGCTTTTATTTCCTGACTCATGAAGAGCAGCTGGAAGAATCAAAAGGAATCATCGGAGACAGACAATCAACATTGCCCTTCATGGCGACAGCCTTAGGTGCTTATGGTGCTGAATACCTTAATAATCAGAAGCTTGCTGAAAAAACCTGGAGAACTTTGCTGGAAACTCTGATTTCTGAAAACAATACAGAAGGATTTGAAACGAAAACTCTCAAAAATCAGGGAAATCAAAGTGATTTGAAAGAAATTCCCTGGATTACAACCAATTTTACGGCACAATGGTGTCTGAATGTGATAATGGTTCTGGAGTTTATAAGAGAAAGCTTGCCCAAAGATTTGAACGGGATAAGAAAACTTCTGGAGGAAGCGGATTCTGAAGCATTCAGAAAAGCTTGAAACAGTATTTTTGCAGGAGAAATAACATGGAAGATTTGTTCAATCTAAAAGTTTCAAAAACCACAAAAACAACAATTGAATTTGAATGGAATAAAATTGAGGGAGCAGAAGAGTATTCATTAAACTGGAAAGACAGAAAAAGGGATTCTATGGAATCCAAAGTCTTAACAGGTATAAAAAAATGCACAGCTGTTTTGAATAAAGCTCCGATTATTCCTTATTATGTGCAAATTTGTGCACATAGCGGCCCGAATTCTGAAGTCATTGCAAAAAGTCCTTTGATTAAAACTCCGGTTACTGAAAAACAGAATCCGCAGCTGGAAAATCTTGACCGTGGACTTATTGCGGTAAAAACTTCTGAAGGCGTTTTCTTGAGTTGGCGGCTTTTTAAAAACGAAGTTACAGGTGCAACCAAGACATCGCTAAAAAGCGGTGCATTCGGCGTTTTCAAAAACGGTTCCTTGTTGGCAACAGTTCAGGACAGCACCAATTTTCTTGACAAAGCAGGGACTCAGAATGACGTTTATCAGGTGGAGCTTCTGGGCGACTACGACAGCATTCCGCTTAAACCTGATGAAAAAGCTTCAAAAGAAACTTCGGTCTGGAAAAGCGGAACAAACTACATTGATATTCCCCTTAATAAACTGGCAGACGGCATAACACCTGCAGGCGAAAAATACACTTATTCTGCAAATGACATCAGTATTGGAGATGTAAACGGAGACGGGGAACTTGAATTCATCGTAAAATGGGATCCTTCAAATTCCCATGATGTTTCAATAAAAGGCTACACAGGAAACTGTTATATTGATTGCTACACTTTGTCAGGCACAATTCTCTGGCGCATTGACATGGGATGCAACATCCGAAGCGGAGCCCATTACACTCAGTTCATGGTCTACGATTTTGACGGTGACGGAAAAGCAGAAATTTCCATGAAGACAGCTCCCGGAACAAAAATCACCCGGTTCAATGAAGACGGTTCAATCAAAGACGAAAAATTCATTACCTTACCGGAACGGGACGTAAAAAAAGGCATTTCACACGAGGACAATTATGTCTCAAGTGCAGAAGATTTCAGAAACCATCTTACAGAAGTTTTCATGAACTGGCACAATCATCCTGAAGTTGTTGCCGGACATTGGCCTTCAACATTGGAAGACTGTTTCGGTATTGAAAAACAATATAATTATCCCCTGAGTTCCAAAGACGCAGAAAAACTTGTTGATTATTTCATCAAAGATTTTGCGCCTTCACGAAGCCCCAAAAATCAGTTGGACAAGTTTGAAGGATTCATTTATGAAGGCCCGGAATACATGACAATGTTTGCCGGCGACGGTTCCGAGCTTGAAACAATCGATTTTCCTTTTCCACGGGAAGATGACGGACTGTTATGGGGAGATTATGCAATGCGCCGCATCGAACCTTGCAACCGTGTGGACCGCTTTTTGTCAGGTGTGGCATTTCTTGACGGAGAAAGACCTTACCTTATTGTCTGCCGGGGCTATTACACACGCACTTGCATTGCTGCCTATGATTTTTTTGATCACTGTTTCAATCAGGTGTGGAAAATTGATTCCGGTCATGTTCCAATGACAAATCCCTTTAATGACGGACCTCACGGAGCACAGGGAACAGATCCGGTTTACGGAATTATTGCCGGTCAGGGAAATCACAGTCTTTCTACAGCGGATGTCGACGGCGACGGTTTTCAGGAAATAATTTACGGCGGATGCTGCATTGACCATGACGGTTCAGTTCTTTACAGCAGTTTTGACAAACTTCCTGACGGAACAGTTGCAAAGCTTGGTCACGGAGACGCAATGCATGTGGCAAACATCAACCCTGATTTGCCCGGCTATGAAATTTTCAACGTTTTTGAAGGCGCAAAATATGCTCCCTACGGCTTTGCACTTAGGGACGCAGAAACCGGAAAAGTTTATTTCGGAGAATATGCAGAAACAGATCTTGGACGTTGCATGATCGGTGACATTGTTCCCGGAGAAAGAGGGCTCCAAGTATGGGTAAAAGATGTTTATAACGTTGCCGGCAAAAAGCTTGATGTTCCCCATCTTTCTACAAACATGAGCATCCGTTGGGCCGCCGATCTTACAACCCAGCTTACAGATTCAGAGGATTATCTTAACGGAGAACATACCGGTGTCATAAACGACAACACTCACGGAACTATGCTTACACCGGAAAATACACTTACAAACAACGGAACAAAAGGAAACCCTTGTCTTGTAGCTGACATTTTCGGTGATTTCCGGGAAGAAATCGTTCTCCGCACAAAGGACAGTTCAGCCCTTCGGATTTACACAAACACTGAAATTACGAAGCACAAACTTTTTACGCTGCTTCACGACGTTCAGTACAGAACAGGAATTGCATGGCAGAACAACTGCTACAACCAGCCATGTTACACAAGTTTTTATTATGCTTCTGACATGGATTTCCGCGAAGTTCTGCCGGGATTGTTCGAGTAAGAAAACACAAGTTAACCTGGACGGCGCTTTTTTAGCCGTTCAGGTCAAGCATTCTCAAGCCCTGAATTCGATTATTCGGCTTCGTGGGCTTTCTGAACCGTTTTCAAACTTTGCACAAACGTAAACCTGATATACATCGCTTGCCGGCAGAACAAAAGGCATTACCGCAGATGAACGTTTTTCTTCTGCGGTAACAGTTTTTACCGGCGTAAACTGAAAGTCAACAGATCCTTTTCTGTAAACAGTGTAAGAAACGGCGCCTTCCACATCATTCCATACAAGAAGAAAGTTTGCAGTTCCGTTTTCAACATGAAGTTCCTGCAGTGCAAATCCCTGAGGAACATCAGGCGGCAGATCCACAGGGGCAGAAACAATGTGCAGCGGCTTTTTGATCACAACTTTTGAAGAATCAATTCTGTCTGCAAAAAATCCCATTTCCTTAAGGCTTTCAGCCACAATTTTTGCATATTGAAGAGCACCGTATTCCTGAAGATGAGCATTGTCAGAAACACCGCCCGCATAAGCACTTTCGGGATATTCACCGGCTCTGGTCCACAAATAGAAATCTTTTGCGCCTTCCGGTCCTGCCTGATTTAGCAAAGCATTGCTTTTTCCGCCCAGATCAATCACAGGAACATTTTGTTCCGCGCCCAATCTGATCATGACATCCCGATAAGGCCCGAAAGAAATCGGGAAGGCGCCACAATGTTCATCGCAGTTTCTGCGGGAAATCGGAGTAACAAGGACGCAGGTTACGTTGCGGGCTTTGCAGGAATTAATGTATTTTTCAAGATAAAAGGCAAAATCTTCAGGCGCAACATAGCGGTTGGGGCGGATTGCAGTTGCATCATTGTGGGCCCACTGAACAAGTACCACATCTCCGGGAACAGTTCTTTCAAGAAGCGCATCCCATTTTCCTTCCGCAATGAAGGATTTTGAGCTTCTTGCACCGATAGAACGGTTTTCAATGATTACAGTTTTTTTGTCATAGGATCTGCATTGAGGATAACGGGCTTTTTCCGGAACTGATTCCTCTGTTTCTGCATCCGGTTCAAAAAAACGGTGAAGAACCTGTCCCCAGCCGGTCTGCGGATAATAAAAGTCTTCGTATGTCTGGGCTGTTGAGTCAGAAGCAACAAAAACTGTTGTTTTTGCCCGGATTTTTACAACATCATCTTCTTTCCATTGACAGCCTGAAAGCCAGATGTCACAGAATTCAGCATCGTCTTTTGTTTTTGCTTCGTCCGGAACATAAATTTCAAGACAAGAAACATTTTCCGCTGAACAGAGGTGGAATTCCAAAGAAACAGATTTTCCGGCCGGAACAACAGTTTCTGCAATTTTTTCGATACTGTTTGCCGCAATGCAGATTTTATAATCTTTTTCTCCGGGATTTTCAAAAATCAGGTTCCATTTTCCGTCTTTCATGCCGGTTTCGCATTGAATGCAGACTGTTTCCCTGTAATTATAAATCCCGAAGCCGGTAACTTCAGTTTCAGTCCAGTTTCTGCTTTTAAAATGCAGGACATTATCGTCATTTGCCTTGAGTTTGCCGATTTCAACAGAGGCAAGAGTCCTTTCCCTTGGATAATATACGCCTTCAAACCAGCCTTTTGCTTCTGTATTGTAACGCTGTTCAAAAAAATTCAATTTTTCAAAAGTCATCTTTCACTCCAGAATGAATCGGATTATAGCATAAAACCGTCTTTAAGATAATCTATAAATGTAAAAAAAAATCTCTTGCACAAGAATATGAAAACTTGTATATTGAAAAAAACACGATTTATGTTTTTATTCTTTTCTTTTTAGAAATCATTTTACACACGGAGTTTTTAATGGCACTTATCCCAAGTCGGTCTTTTCCTGAAGGACCGGATTCAAAAGGGTCATCAGAAGCTGAACAACAGGGTACACTGGATTTGCAGCCAAGTGAACAAACCCCTTCTGAACCAATTCAAACACAAGAAAAAGAAACAACGGAACGAACTGTAGTAGTCAGAACAAGAGGTCCAAAAAAACCGAGAATTTCCGTACAGAAAGACAATGAAAAAAAGCCTCGTGAACCGAGAGTCCCCAGAGAAAACCGCAAGCCTTTTATAAAAGCCGAAAATACAGAAAACAGCGAACAGATTGATCAGACTTCTGCAAATACTGCACCGGCTTCAGTTTCTGAAACACAGGATACTTTTCAGCCGCCAAAACCAAGGCTTGTTATCAATGAACTTACAGCAATGGGAATGCATAATCTGCGTGAACTGGCAGGGCAGTACGGTATTCAGCGGGATGATCTTGCTGCATTGAAAAAGCAGGATCTTATTTTTGTCATTCTTAAAACCCATACTGATCACGGCGGAATCATTTTTGCTTCCGGTGCTTTGGAAATTCTTCCGGACGGATACGGATTTCTCCGCTCACCGCAGAACAGTTATCTTCCCGGTCCTGATGACATTTATATTTCACCGAGCCAGATAAGACTTTTCAATCTTAAGACAGGGGACACAATTTACGGACAGATCCGCTCACCGAAAGAAGGAGAGCGCTTCTTTGCACTTCTGCGCATTGAAACCGTAAATGATGATGAAACACGGACTGCACAGACACGCATTCCCTTTGACAACCTTACACCTTTGTACCCCAATGAAAAACTTACGCTTGAGACAGAAACAAAAGAACTTTCAACCCGAATGATCGATTTGTTCTGTCCTATCGGAAAAGGTCAGCGTTCTCTTATCGTTGCTCCGCCTAAAGCCGGTAAGACAATTCTGATGCAGAAAATTGCAAATGCAATCATCCAGAATCATCCTGAAGTAAAAATCATTGTTCTTCTGATTGACGAACGCCCTGAAGAAGTTACCGACATGGAACGTTCTATCAAATCACCGAATGCTGAAGTTATTTCATCAACGTTTGACGAACCTGCTACACGCCATGTTCAGGTTGCAGAAATGGTTCTTGAAAAAGCAAAACGCCTTGTTGAACATAAAAAGGATGTCGTTATCTTCCTTGATTCAATAACTCGTCTTGCACGCGCATACAACCAGACAGTTCCTACAAGCGGCAAAGTCCTTTCAGGTGGTGTTGATTCAAACGCTCTCCATAAACCCAAACGCTTTTTCGGAGCAGCACGTAATGTTGAAGAAGGCGGAAGCCTCACCATTATTTCTACAGCATTGATTGAAACAGGAAGCCGCATGGACGAAGTTATCTTTGAAGAGTTCAAAGGTACAGGAAACATGGAAATCAATCTGGACCGCAAACTTGCAGACCGCCGCCTGTTCCCTGCATTCAACATCAAAAAGTCAGGAACCCGCAAGGAAGATCTGCTTCTTAATCAGGAAGAACTTGCAAAAATCTGGGTTCTCCGCAAAGTTATCAATCCTATGGATGATGCGGAGATTGTTGAGCTCCTTATTGACAGAATGGGCAAAACAAAAGATAATGCAGTATTCTTGCGTTCCATGAACAGCATGGGCTGATAAAGAAATTCAAGAGATTTGTGGAATCAGAATGGTTTCGGGCAAATCTTATAAAATAAACTGGAGGAAATGATGAAAGAAGGAATTCATCCCAACTACGAATTGACAAAAATTACTTGCGTTTGCGGTAACGTCATCGAAACACGTTCAACTGTACAGAACATCAACGTTGAAATTTGTTCTGCATGTCACCCGTTCTTTACTGGAAAACAGAAGCTGGTTGACACTGCAGGTCGTATCGAACGTTTCAACAAACGCTACAACATCAAATAAATCTTTTTTATTTGGGTGGAGAAAAGGGTTGCTTCTTGAAAGCTTGCTTTCGGGAGTGACCCTTTTTTTTATCCTTTCCGAAAAAAACAAGTATTAACTTTTCATCATTTAGTTTATAATCATTCTTATGCATTTTCTTGTTGTCTATTGTCATCCTTCTCACGACAGTTTTACATGGCAAATGTACCGTACTGTCTTGAATTCCCTGCAAAAAAACAATCACAGTTACGAAACTTCGGATCTTTACGCAATGAATTTTCAGTCTGATATGAGTGAGTCAGAGTATTTGCGTGAAGCTTATTACAAGAAGGATCAGCCTGTGCCTCAGGATGTTGCTCTGGAACAGGAAAAATTACGGAAAGCCGACGGAATCATCTTTGTATTCCCGGTTTTTTGGACCGAAATGCCTTCAAAACTTGTAGGGTGGTTTGACCGTGTCTGGACTGTAGGTTTTGCCTATGAACCATGCGAAATGCCACATTTCAAGAAAGTCCTTTTCCTGGCATGTGCCGGAAATTCAGTGGATCATCTGAAAGAAACCGGGCTTTTTACCGCAATGGAAAAAATTTTCTGTCTGGACAGAATCAATTCCAGAGCAGAAAGTGCCGAACTCCATGTATTTGAAGGAATGTCACGGGGCATGGAAACAAGAGAGAAATTCTACAAAAAACACCTTGAACAAATCGAAAAGATTGTGGAGGAATTATGAAATCTGAAATTGAAAAACTTGGACTGGTTCCCCAGCCAAATTCCGTTGAATTGACAAATGGAAGCATTACAAAAGAAAAATTGGCTGATTTTTTCAGATCTTTACCGGAAACACTGTCTGCAAAAGCATCTGATTCTGTAAAAAAAGAAATTCAGAAAGACGAATCTTATGAACTGGAAATATCTTCTGATTCAGTAAAAATAAATGCAGATTCCGAAGTGGGAGCTTTTTATGCAGCTCAGACGATCCGCCAGCTTTTGATGAATGATTGTGAATCTTACCCTTGCATGACAATCAAAGACAGTCCTGCATACGGTTGGCGCGGTTTTATGCTTGATGTAAGCCGCAATTTCTATCCTGTGGCATTCATCAAAAAAATTCTTGATTCACTTGCACTTCATAAAATGAACCGTTTCCATTGGCATCTTACAGATGATCAGGGATGGCGTTTCAATGTTCCCGAATTTCCAAAACTGACTGAAGTCGGTTCATGGAGAACAAATATCCGCGGCTGGACAGGTTATCCTCCCGTAGGCGGTCTTTATTCTGATGAAGAAATTGCAGAAGTTGTCCAGTTTGCCGCCGAAAGAGGAATCATGGTGGTTCCAGAAGTGGAAACTCCCGGACACGCTTCAGCAGTTCTTGCATCTTATCCTGAATTGGGTTGTACAGGCGGACCTTACCACGTAGAAGACAGACACGGAATTTTCGAAGATGTTCTTTGTGCCGGTAACGACAAAGTTTTTGAAACTTTCGGAACAATTTTTGACACAGTTTGCCGTCTTTTTCCAGGGCCTTTTGTACACATCGGCGGAGATGAATGTCCCCGTGTCCGTTGGGAGAAATGCCCAAAATGTGCGGCCCGCATGAAGGCATTGGGTCTTACGGAAGCCGGCCAATTACAGAGCTTCATGACTGTTCGGATGGCCAAAATGCTTGATGAACGTGGAAAAATCCCTGTTGGTTGGGACGAAGTTCTTGACGGAACTGAAAAAATGGGACTGCCTGAATCATTGATCGTACAGTCATGGCGCGGAATCAAAGGCGGTGAAAAAGCTGCAGAATTGGGACACAAAGTGATCATGTCACCCAATACTGCCGGATGTTATTTGGACTATGCACCTTACAAAGACCCCTGTGAACCTGGAAACCTGAGTACAATAACTGTAAAACAGTCTTATGATTATTCACCTGTTACCGAATCAATGGGACAAAAAGAAGCCGGATTTGTTTTGGGCGGACAGGGTAACCTTTGGTCAGAAGTTATTTATGCTCCCAAAATCGCTGAATACATGATTTATCCGCGTTTGAGTGCAATTGCAGAAAGCCTTTGGATGTCTCCTGAGAACAAAGATTTCGAGTCCTTTGAAAAACGTCTTGAAATACATAAAAAACGTCTTTCCGCCTTGAACTTCATTTATTACAACGGACCCAACGCCTGAAATTCAGTTTTTCTGAAAAATCCGCGTTTTATTGCGTTTTTTTGCACATCAACGAACAGGCTGCAAGTGCATGAAGCATTTGCAGTCCACTCATTGACACTGGATTTTTGATTATGGTAAAATAAAGCGTTAAATCTTTTGCTAAACAACTTTCTATATAAGGAGTTCTCATGTCAGGACATAGTAAGTGGGCGACAATTAAACACGCCAAAGGTGCTGCCGACGCCAAACGCGGACAGCTTTTTACAAAGTTCATCAAGGAAATTTCAATTGCTGCACGTATGGGCGGCGGTGATCCTAACTCAAACCCTCGTCTCCGCACAGCAATCCTCAAAGCACGTGCATCAAACATGCCCAAAGACAATATTGAACGTGCAATCAAAAAAGGTACAGGTGAACTCGGAAACGCAGTTTTCGAAGAAAAACTTTACGAAGGTTACGGACCCAACGGTGTTGCAATCCTGGTTGAAGTTCTTACAGACAACAACAACCGCGCTGCTGCAAACGTCCGCAACATTTTCAACAAAACAAGCGGAAACCTGGGTGCAACAGGTTCTGTTTCTTACATGTTCAACCGCAAGGGTGTAATTGAATACGATGCAGAAGCAGTAAGCGAAGACGAAGTAATGGAAGCTGGTCTTGAAGCAGGCGCAGAAGACATTACAAGCGAAGACGGAGTTATTACTGTTACAACAGACCCCAACGATTTTGCCACAGTTCTTGAAGCACTTCAGGCAAAAGGATGGGAAGCTCTTTCTGCAGAAGTTTCAATGGTTCCTGATACATATGTCAACCTTGATAAAGAAGCAGCTGCAAAAATGCAGAAACTGGTTGACCGCCTTGAAGAAGATGACGATGTTCAGAACGTTTACCACAACGCTGAATATCCTGAAGACTTCGAAGGCTGATTCAGTCTGAAAAGCTGATATTGAACGCCGCTTGAAAAAGCGGTGTTTTTTTTGCTCTTTTTCTTTGCATACAATTCAGTAATGAAAAACCAAGTCCATGATTTTGCAACATTTCCAGGTTCTCATTCAGTAGGAAACGAAAATACCGGTGTCCGCCGTGTTTTGGGCATTGATCCGGGACTTGCATCCACTGGTTGGGGCGTCATAGACTGTGTACAGAACCGTTATCGACTTGTGGCTTATGGAGTTGTTGAAACTCCTGCGGAATGGAAACACGGGGACCGGCTTTCTGCAATTTTTTCACGGATTACCGCTGTCATCGAAGAATTCCGTCCCACACAAGCCGGAATGGAAACACTGTATTTTGCAAAAAACCAGACAAGTGCAATGGCAGTTGCAGAAGCCCGCGGGGTTGTAACTTTATGCCTTGCACAACATTGCATTGAACTTGGCGAATACACACCCCTTGTCATCAAACAAAGCGTAACCGGATCCACAAAAGCTGACAAAACGCTGGTTCAGAATTACGTAAAACTTCTCCTTGGTCTTGAAGTTATTCCCAAACCGGATCATGCAGCAGATGCTTTGGCTGCCGCACTTACACACATTCAGCACAGTCCTTTTTGAAAAAAAAACCGGCAGTTAGTTTCTGCCGGCTTTTAGTCAATCAAGTTTATTCCAAATCAGAAAAATCATCTGTCAGGGCGGGGAGGCAGCTCTCCGGCATACTCAAAGGAAATGTCTTTTGCTGACAAACCGCTTTGAGCAAAGAAAACTTTTACCACAGTATATTTAGACATGAGCCAGATGTCGGTGGATTTTGTCTCAAATTTTCCTTCTGTTCCGAACCATGTCATGGAAGCGGCACAAATTCCGTTTGTATAAATGAAAACAGGCATTTGAGCAAGTTCTCCAAGATCAGATTTTGCAGTAACAGAAACTTTGAATACAGCAGGAGTTTTGCATGTGAGTGCAAAAGTAAAGTTCTTTCCGCGTCCTGTTTCTATGCCTTCCATATCAAGAGTCAGATTCTTATCAAGATCATAATAAACAACTTCCTGGGCAGCTTCTTCCTTCTGGCTTCCGTTACGGTTGATGATTTCAACCGGTTCGGCTTCACCTTTAAGGCGTTTGTAAGCACGTGATTTCAGCAGGAAAGAAATAATATTGTCCGCATTACGGAGCATTTCTTCCCGGGAAAGAGAACCGTCTTCCAAAGAAGCAAGTGTGTTGTCTCCATGAGCATTCACGGAAGCATCACTTACGACCATGTAAACATCATTTTGGGAGCGGATCATTGAAGCAAAGTTTGTAGTATTCGGAGCATTTTCTTCATCACTGATTTTTGCGCACCAGTCAGTCATCACGATGCCTTCAAAGCCCCATTCTTTGCGCAGAATCAAAGTATTCAGGTCAAAACTTCCGCTTGTCCAGACGCCGTTCAAAGAGCCGTAAGTCGTCATTACAGCATCAGCGCCACCTTGTTTAACAGCCATTTCAAAACCTTTGAGGTAAATATCACGCAATGCACGGGCACTTACTACAGAATCAACTGAATGGCGTCCGATTTCCTGATTGTTGCAGGCAAAATGCTTTAGGCTTCCGGTAACTCCTGACTGATGGAGCCCTTTAAGGAAAGCCACTGCAAAAGAGCCGGTAACAAAAGGATCTTCTGAATAATACTCAAAATTCCGCCCGTTAAGAGGATTGCGGCGCAGATTCATTCCCGGAGCAAGAAGAACGTCAACGTTATTGTATGCAAGTTCCATTCCGGTAAAATGATAAAGACTCTGGGCCAAAGGAATATTGAATGTACAGGCAATCATTGTGCCGATCGGGAAACTGAAAGCCTCGGAACCGGAATCCATGCGAATGCCGCTGGGGCCGTCTGCACAACATCCGCAGGGAACACCCAAAGATTGAAGATGCTCTGAAACACCGCCAAAAGCAGCAGCTGTTCCGGGTGTTACTTTCGGACTTCCCATTCCTTCACCCCGAACAATGCATGACAAATCGTCATCAGTCAGCTGAATCAGAATGCTTTCTGAGCCATCAGGGTTCTCCATTGCACGAGATTTCAACGCATTGGGAGCATAATATGCTTTGACTGAAAAAAGTTCCTGATTTCTGTGGGCGGTCTGATAATTTCCGCTTGCCACAACAGTTTCAGAAGTCATTCCGCTTTCAGTATTTTTCAAACGCTGGAAAGATTCTTTGGGACACAAAGCTTCGTAAAGTTTTTCTGTAATTTTGTAATGATCAAAAGTGATTTTTCCTGCCGGTTTTACATTCCGGACAGAATTTCCTGCAAAAAACAGGTAATCCCCGGCTTCAAGAATCCTGCAGTTTTTGTGTCCGCTGGAACCAGTGTCATCAAATGAAGCAAAATCGCACAAATCAACATCAAGCACAAGGATTTCTGATTCACCGGGCAAAAGTTCCCGTGTTTTTGCAAAAGCAGTAAGAATTTTTGCCGGCTGTCCCAAAGTTCCCTGAGGAAACTGAGTATAGATTTGAACAACTTCTTTTCCTGCAGTTTTTCCCGTATTCTTTACGGAAACTTCAATTTTCGCTTTTGTCGTAAATTCATTAAGTTCATCCCTGTAACAGGAAAAACCGGTGCATTCAAAATCAAAAGCCGTATAAGAAAGTCCGAAACCGAAAGGATAAAGAACTTTTTCTTCTGCTTCTTTTACTGTCTCAAAATAACGGTAACCAACGTAGACGTCTTCCTGATAAACCGCTTTCTGTGGATTTCCGAAATTCTTTGTAGAAGGGTAATCATCAATATTTTCGGCAATAGTGTCGGTAAGTTTTCCGGAAGGTGAAGTTTTTCCTGTCAGAACATCTGCAGTTCCAAGGCCACCGTACATACCGCCCTGCCAAACGTACATCACTGCATCCGGTTTGATGTCATCAACAAACTTCATGTCGATGATGTTTCCAACATTCAGGATAACAGTCATCTTTGAAAAAGCTTTTCTGACTGCCTTAAGCATGTCATACTCAACATCGTTCAGAAGGTACGAACCTTTTTCATTTTTATTGTCTTTGTCTTCGCCCGCCGTACGCCCGATAATAACCAGTGCGGAATCATTTTTTTCTGCAAAACGGGAAGCCAGAACATCGTCAACAGGCATTTCCTTCTGGGCCCAAGGTTCTGTTCCCCAGCCGACACCTTCTTCAAAAGGATTTTCTTTTACCCATTCTGTGTAAATTGCTTCAAGTTCAGGATCTACAACAACCGTACCGGATTCTTTTAAACCTTCAAGAATTCCTGTAACGGTGGAAACGTTTACCAATCCGCCGGATCCGGTTCCGCTTTTGTAATATTTGGTTTGAATTCTGCCGAAAACTGCAACTTTTTCTTGATTTGAAAAAGGCAGCACATTGTTGTCATTTTTTAGAAGAACACAACCTTCAGCAGTTACAGCCCGGGCTGCATCAATATAATCGTTCCAATCAAGTGTCATAAATCGACACTACCATGTAATTCAAACAAAAACAAGTGATTTTCATTGAAAACAGGAAAGGGAAAAAGGATTCAAATTTTCATTTTGGTTCCATTTTTTCAGTCTGAACCAATAAATGAAAACCGCCTGTTAATCAGGGTATTTTACAAAAAAACGAATTTTATATATAATGAAAATGCGTAAAAACGTTGTAGGAGCAATCAATGTCCGCTGACAAAAAGCCTCTCTTGGATCTTCCCTTAAAAGTAGTTCTGACAGAGCAGGGCGTTTCTCATTTTATTAGTCGTAACAAGAAATTGGCCAAATTCCGGCTTGCTGATAATGTTGAAGAAAGCGGTGTAATCATGAACAAGTTTGCACCTTTGTCTTTGCAGCGGATGATTCTTGTGGATTATGTCTCCAAACTTGAAATTTCCATGCCGGAGTTCGTTTCCTCACGTCAGGAAATAATGGATTTGTCAAAACTGGTTGTTTACTCAATTCTTTACAAACAATTTGACCGCGAAATCAAAGCCGCTCTCCTTGCTACAGATGTTGTCCACAAATTCAACAGAGCAAATCCTTCCCAGCTGCTTGATGAAAAAACCAACCTGAGCGACACTGTAATCCGTAGCCGCATGGCAAACAAAGAAAACGCCATAAAAGAGGCCACAACAGAGATTCTGAAACCTCTTTATGAACATATTGTAAACGATTCCCAGCTTACACCAGAAGAAAAAAATGTTTACCTTCTGATGACAGAAAAACTCCTTACAAAACTGAGTACTTTCAACTGGTACATAATCATCAAGTTCTTCAAAAAAGACGGTTTCAGCGAAATGTTGAGTACAATCCGGCAGACACTGCAGCAGTATATGGAAAAAAGCAAAATTGCCGAATACATTTCATTGATGGTCATGGAACTTGCTTTGAATTGTGAAAACGCAAACATGCGCAAAGAAGCACGCATTATGTACCGTGGAATTGAAGACAGCGATCTTCTGATTTACGACCCGGATGTACGCAAGAAAATCATTGAAGAATTGACTCAGAAAGGTGAACTGGTTTTTATTTCCTGGAAACTGGGCGGCGGTTCACTTGCAATCGGAAAGCAGGGGCGACTGCAGATTACTTTGTACAACAAAGACGACAAATTCCAGGAATTCAAAGAAAACGTTCAGAACGGAAAAAATGCGGACACAGGAAAAAAATCACTTATTGATTTTTACCGCGATGTTCCCAATGGTCAGGAAGGAACAGATTTGGGACTTTATTATCTTTCTTATCTGGATGAGGCCTGCAAAAAAGTCAACGTTAAATTTGAATCCCTGGTCAATCAGTTCAATTCAAGTGACCTGACAGTTATCAACCTGATTTTCAACTTTTAGTTTATGCCTAAAGAAACAGAACCGCCTCTCAAAAGATTTATTTTTTTTACTTTTTTTTCAATTGTTTGTGTTTCTCTTACATTTCTGGGTTGCGAAAACAGGGATCCGAAAATTCAGAATATTTACGCCCGAATAATTTTTGACGAACAGTCCCCCGGAGCAGTACCAAAACTCCGTTTTTCAGTTTTTGCAAAAATTTCTTCAAATGCAGGCTCGGTAATGGAAATGACTGTTACAAGTCCGTCAGGAAATTTTCTTTGGCAGGCCGACCAAATTGCTTTTTACACTGATGAATCAAAAAATTCAGTTTATTCCGGTTATTCAAATTTTCAGTTTCCGGATCCTTACTCTATTGAATCTGGAAAATACACAGTTTCAATTTCAAGCATAAACGGCAGCGTTGAAAAAAGTTCCTTTACATGGCCAGTTATTCTTCCTGAACTTCCAAAACTGGATTCTGACCACAATTCTTACATCATTTGCAACCAGGATGACACTATTTTATATGCAGGGAAAAAACTTCCTGAATTTGCAAGTGATTCAATGCTGCTGACTGTTTATCCTGACGCAGCTTATTATCGTCCTTATTCAACAAATTCCGGCTCTGGAGCCGTTTATTTATACTCACCACATTATCTGGAAAAATAGGTTATGAACAACGAAGAATCACAAGAAGAAAACCCTTTTATGCGCACAATCCATACTTTTGTTTTACGGCAGGGACGTATGACAGAGGGACAGAAAAGGGATTATGAAACTTTGTCTGCAAGATGGTGCATTCCATTTACAAAAGCGAACCTGAACTACATTGATGTTTTTGACAACTTGAACCCGGTGACAATTGAAATAGGGTTCGGAATGGGAAAAGCCACTGCTATTATAGCAGAAGAAAACCCTGACAAAAATTATATCGGTCTTGAAGTACATAAACCGGGTGTGGGCAAACTGCTGGGTGAAATCCGGGATAAAAACCTTCAGAATCTTTACATAATTGAACATGATGCTTTGGAAGTTTTGGATTACATGATCAGTGACAATTCTGTAAATGCTTTCCACATCTTCTTTCCTGACCCATGGCCCAAGAAAAAGCATCACAAACGCCGCCTTGTCCAACGCCCGCGAACTGATCTTTTGGCAAAGAAACTTGCTCCCGGCGGTTACATCTACATGGCAACTGATTGGGAACCTTATGCAGATTTTGCAATGGAAGAACTGCTTGCAACACCCGGCATCCACAATGCTTATGAAGGATTTGCTCCACATCAGGAATGGCGGCCGGAAACCAAATTTGAAGCAAAGGGTGTAAATGCGGACCGGAAGATAAAAGAGTTGTTTTTCGTAAAAAATAACGATTAATGGATTAAATTTAACTTAGATATCTTTAAAATCTCTAATTTGATTGAAAATTTTCTTTTATTGTGACATTATAATATTTGTTGGAGAATATCCAAAATCTCCAACAAAACTGGGGGATGACCCTAACAGGAGAATTTCTATGAACAAGAAAATTGTAGCTGTTCTTATGGCAGTTGCATTGGCAAGCACAGCAAGTGTTTTCGCCTTTGGAATCGGTGGACAGGTTGGAACAACAATCGGTGGTGCAGGAGTACATGGCTCTCTTACAATCAAACCGGCTGTAAATGCACCTCTTTTTGGAATCACAATCAATCAGTTGGATTCTAACGGGGTAAACCTGGGAGTAACAGCTGACAAATGGCTCGCAAACAAAGTATTTTCTTCACCTCTTGCATATTTCTACGGATGGGGTGTTGGAGCCGATCTGGCCATTTATAACAACTACTTCAATTTGGCATTGAGAGCACGCCTTATCGGTGGTGTAAATGTATTCATTGCTAACAACTGGGAATTCTACCTTGAAGGTGCATGGGCTCCTGGAATCGTTATCAGCAATGGAAGCAATCCGATTGCTGCTGATCTTGTGGAATTCCCCATCAATCTGGGATTCCGTTTCTGGATGAACTAGTTCAGTTTTTCTGCAAACTTGATCCAAAAGCTGTTATCGTTTTGATAACAGCTTTTTTTTTAATAAAACAAACCGATTCCAAAAGAAATTTCATAACCTGAAGAAGCTTTTCTCCAGGACTGATCAGTAAAGTAACCCAAATATTTTTGGGAACATCTCATAACATCAAAACCTGCTGAAAGCCTTGCTTGAATACTTTTCCAGTTTTTCAAATATCCGATGAATTCCAAACCGACAGTATAATACCCGTCTTTAAAGTTGAACCGGCTGTCTGTTTTTGCATTCTGTCCCAAAAATAAATCACAAAAGAGATTTGTATGCATTTCAAAATCCAATTTATGAAGGTAGCGCAGAATTCCGGGAAGATACCAATTTTCAGTATTGAAAGTTTTTAAAGTCAGATCAAAATTGGCAGCAACTCCGCCAAAAGACTGAATTGCATTTGAATTTACACCGCGAACAAAGCTGCCGAAGTTTTTTGTTTTCCTTTCAAAATTATAATAGGCAAAAACCTTGTTATTGAACCCAAAAAATGATTTGAAAGCATGGCCCTGAAAAGTCAAAGAAACAGAAGGTGTAATGTTGTTTTCAAGAATGTCATAGTCAAAATCATTGCTTAAATGCAGTTTGTATCCTTTCCGGAAATTGCCGATCCAGTTTATTGTTCCATATTCAAAGCGGGAAGAAGCTGTTACAGAAGGCAAGGTCAGATCTTCTGAAGAAATGCCGTCAAAATCCCAATTGGTTTTGGCAGAAAGCATGGGAGACCAAACAAGTTTGTTTTGCGATGCAGCGGAATTATAAAGCACAATTGGAAGCCCTACAGAAACAGCTTCAGAAAAATAAACACTGTCATTGCAATCTGCTAAAGAAGAATCAAAAACAACGCTTTGTGCAAAACTTAAATATAAAGAAAGTGAATTATTCAAAGGAATTGAAGTTGACAAGACCGGTTCAAAAGAAACTTTATAAGAAGGATCAGACTTGTCACTTAAAATCGAAAATTCCATTCCGAAAGTATTGGTATCTTCAAAACTCAATTTTCCGATTTTGAACGGAACAGTAAATTCCAAATTAGTCCCGATATGATGATCCAAAGCAGAGAATTCGTCTTCTTTTTCCCCCTGATAATAAAAATCAAGATCAATCATTTTCATAAAACCGAAAAAATTATAATCCCGGACTTTGAATTTCAATTTAACACCGGATGTGGTATTAAAAGAAGGATAGGGCACAATCATCAGAGAATTGGAATCTGTTAATGCAATAACAAAATCAACGGAATCATCATGGATTTCATAGGAAATGTTGACTTCATCAAAAAGTCTTGTATTAATCAGTTTGGTTGTTAATCCTGTGACACAAAATTCAATTTCTTCCACAGAATCAAAAGTTTTTCCTTTTTCAAGACCGGTCTCAGTCTCCAGTGCGGAAATACGGGTATTTCCAGTTATCTGATAATCAATATTATTAAGAAGAAACTGCTCACAAAAAGCGTTTTCCGTAGCAAAGACAACAAAAAGAGAAAGAATCAGAAGAAAAAGTTTTTTTTTATTATTAAGGAGAACATCTCCAGCAGCTTTTTTTGTCGTTTCAGTTTCAGACTGATTATTTATATTTGACATCATTCATCCTTATCAGTGTTCATTAATTTCATTCTGGAAATCAGGAGACTTGGTTCTTTGGACTGCTCTGTTCGTAAAATGAATTACAGTAAAAAACAGGGTTGCAACAAAAAATCCGAGACCTATTATGACTCTGCCACGGATTCCGCCGATATGGTTTGCAATGATCACAACAACACAAAGAACGATCTGGAAGAAATAAAGAATCATAAGGATTCCAGGTGTTCTGTATCCCATATTCATCAGTTTGTGGTGCAAATGACATTTGTCCGGAGAAAAGAAGGAGCGTCCTTCACGTTTCCGGCGCCAGACAGCTGCAATCGTATCAAAAATCGGAATTGCTGAAAGGAGAACAATGTAACCGAACTTTTCAGATTCAATTCCTTTGGTTGTGTCAAACAATGGAATTATTGAAATCATAAAGCCCAAAAACTGACTTCCGCCATCGCCCATGAAGATTTTTGCTTTGGGTTTGTTATAAAGCAAGAACCCAAGGACAGCACCTGCAAGAATAAGACAGACAATATGGACAAACTGATTTGTATGCATACAGACAAAAGAAACAGTCAGAAGAATGAATGTGGAAAGACCGCCGCATAGAGCATCAACACCGTCAATCAGATTAAAGGAATTGATTGAACCTACAATCCAACAGAAAGTAAGAGGGTATCCGATCCAGCCGATTTCCCAGCCCCAGATGTTCCGGAAGCGGTAGCCAGAAACAACCATAACAATTGCGGCAAGACACTGAAAAACCAGTTTGACTCTGGCTTTCATGTCTTTAAGATCATCTACGATTCCGCAAATAAAGACGATAAGACCGGACACAATCAGGGGAAAAAATTTTATCCAGTTGTCATCTCCGTAAATAAAAAGATAAAGCAAAGTAGAAACCGTAAAACCTGTTACAAAACCGATGGAACCGAGACGGGGAATCTGTCCTGTATGAACTTTTCTGCTGTCAATTCCGTCGTAAACTTCATGCTTTTTACAGAATTTAATAACGAAAGGAATCAAAATTGCAGAAATCAGAAATGCAACAAGAACGAACCAATACACTATTAAAAATCTCCCCAATTTTTAGTGTGAAAATAATACACCATTAAATTGCATTTTGCAATGGAAGAACAGCGGGAAAGATTTTTCTCAGCGGAGAACTGCTCCCGGAATGATTTTTTTTGCGTTTTCAAGGATTTCTTCAATTTGAGAGGGAGCGAAAGGTTGAATTTTCTCGAATTCCGGTTCAAGACAAGACTTGTTCACGAAATTTGCAAAATTCCAGGATGCATCAGCCGGCAACAGTTCTGCAATTTCTTTCACAACACCATTGTCTATTAAGCCGGGAACCAGTACCGTGCGGAACTCACGTTTTTCCGGCGGAAGACTTGCGACCAGTCTGATTGACTTGAGCAGGTTCTGTTCCAGTTTAGCAGCAGTTTCCGTGTCCGTATTTTTCCCTGACAAAGAACCGTAATAAGAAGGTCTGGTTTTTATGTCCAAAGCAACAAAATCCGGACACAGCTCCGGTGACAATAGGATTTCTTCCAGTTTTTCAGGCAAAGTTCCGTTAGTGTCAATCTTAATTTTGTAGCCAAGATTCCGGGCTTCTTTGACCAGTTCTGCCAAGTGGGGATAAAGAAGTGCTTCTCCGCCGGAAATCACAAAACCGCGGAGGACATTTTTTCTTTTTTTCAAATGAGCGATTACATCACAAAAAGAAACGGCATCCTGCAAAAAGGGGATGCCGTCTGAAGAAGTTCCTGAAGCAACAAGTTCAACATTGTAGCAGTAGGGACAACGGAGATTGCATCCTTTAAGGAAAAGGGCCGATGCCATGTTTCCAGGATAATCAACCAGCGTTGTCTTTACAAGAACTCCGATTTTTTGGTTTTGGAAGCAGTCTGTCATACTGACTGAGCAACAGGAAGAACTTCGTTAAGTTCTGCAACTGTATGCGCACGGGCGACTTCTGCACCGTTTGCGTCATAAAGAATGACGGTAGGAGCAGCCATAACACCCATTTCAGCAGCACGGTTGAGACCTGCTTCTGTATCAACATCAACATAGGTTCCGGCAACAGAAACATGTGCAAGACGTTCTTTTACAGGCGGACAGTTAGGACATGTCTTCCGTGCAAAAAACTCGTATGCCACAACAGAACCTGTTGCTTTGGCAGCAACGGGAGCTGCTTCTGTAACAGCGGGTGCGGCTGTCATTTTTTCGTATGATGTAACGCCTGCAGCAGGAGATTCGTCACCGTAGACAAACATTTTGCGCAGATTATATTCATTGCGCTTTCCTTTGTTCCAGTTACGGACTGAACGGTAATAACCTACAATACGGGCATAAACTTCTGTCTCTGAGCCCTTAACGCATGCAAGAGCTTCTTTTGTAGCAGCAATCTCTGCTTCAACCTGTGCAAGAGTTCTCTCTGTAGCAACCATTTTTTCTCCTCCCTTTTTTGCTCCACATATTTAGAACAATTCTAAATATACAGAAAATCAATTAACTTTTCAAGTACCACACTATATTTAGTGTCGGTTTATTTTCTTCTAGTGTTACAGGAATTTCGCAAAGAAATTCAATTGTTACACTCAGGCTTTTTTAAGAATAATCTCTCTTTCGTGTTCCAGCAAAGCCAGTTTCTGCTGCAGCTCGAAAGTCTTTTCAGCTTTGCACTTGGGGCATTCAAAATGCTCACCGGGAATATAACCGTGAACCGGACAAATTGAATAAGTAGGTGACACGGTAAAGAAAGGAATACGGTAATTTGATGCAATTGAGCATACAAGATCACGGCATGTCTTCCAGTCTTTGATTGATTCTCCCATGAACACGTGGAACATGGTTCCTCCGGTGTATTTGGTCTGCAGAGCTTCCTGATGGTCAAGAGCTTCAAAAACATCTGACGTAAAATCAACAGGCAGCTGACTTGAGTTCGTGTAGAAAGGCTCGTCAGTTCCGCTGGTTATGATTCCGGGCAGATTCTCTTTGTCATGACGTGCAAGGCGGTAAGATGTGCTTTCTGCAGGAGTTGCTTCCAGATTGAACAGATCACCTGTAGCTTCCTGATAATCCTGCATACGTTCGCGCATGTGAGCAAGAACATCGCATGCAAACTGATGTCCCTTGGGATCAACAATGTCTACGCCAAGAAAGTTGCGGCAACATTCGTTCATACCGCAAAGACCGATGGTACTGAAGTGGTTGTTGAGTGTCTTGAGATAACGGCGTGTATAAGGGAAAAGACCACCATCGTACAGACGCTGGATTACTTTGCGTTTTGCAATGAGAGAATCCCTTGCAAGGTCCATAAGATAGTCAAGACGTGCATAAAACTGCTCTTCTGTTTTTGCAAGATAACCGATCTGAGGCAGGTTGATGGTAACAACACCGATAGAACCTGTAAACTCATCTGCACCGAAAAGACCGCCACCGCGACGGCGCAATTCGCGTTTGTCAAGCTGAAGACGGCAGCACATTGAACGCACGTCGTCGGGATTCAGATCGGAATTGATGAAGTTCTGGAAGTTGGGAGTTCCGTACTGAGCCGTCATCTTGAAAAGCAGCTCAGCAATCTCAGAGTTCCAGTCAAAATCCTTTGTAATGTTGTAAGTAGGAATAGGATATGCAAAACCGCGTCCGTTGGCATCACCTTCAATCAGAAGTTCGATGAAAGTTTTGTTGATAAGGTCGATTTCTTTCTGACAGTCACCGTAAGTGAAGTCCTGCTCCTTACCACCGACTACGGCAGGTTTGTTCTTGAGATCTGCAGGGCAGTTAAGGTCAAGAGTAACGTTTGTGAAAGGAGCCTGACTTCCCCAGCGGCTGGGTGTATTTACGCCGTACAGAAAACTCTGAATGCACTGACGGACTTCTTTCGGAGTAAGATTGTCCTTTTTGACAAAGGGAGCAAGATATGTGTCAAAGGATGAAAAAGCCTGGGCACCGGCCCATTCATTCTGCAGAATCCCCAGAAAGTTTACCATCTGGTTTACGAGAGTAGACAGATGAGTAGCAGGAGTTGAAGTAATTTTGTCCGGAACACCGCCAAGACCTTCTGCAATCAGCTGACGCAGTGACCAACCTGCACAATATCCGGAGAACATTGAAAGGTCATGGATATGGAATGCACAGGTTTTGTGGGCTTCTGCAATTTCTTTTGAATATATGTTGCGGAGCCAGTAGTTTGCAGTAATTGTACCGGAATTGTGAAGAATGAGACCGCCCAAAGAAAAGTTTACGTTTGCGTTTTCATTTACACGCCAGTCGGACTGACTCAGATAACCGTCCATGGTGTCATTGATGTCAAGCATCAGGCTCTTTGCATCACGGATAGCTTCGTGTTTTGCACGGTAGAGAATATATGCCTTTGCAACAGCAACTTCATGTTTTTCGATGAGGACAGTTTCTACGATATCCTGAATTTCTTCAATTGCAGGAATAGAGTGGGCATGACGGCCGGCCATCATCAGACGGAGACGTTCTTCTACAGCATCTGTAAGCATTTCGGCCTTGTCAGGATCGGGACGTTTTTCGACAGCTTCAATAGCTTTTCCGATTGCGCTGCAGATTTTCTTTACGTCGTATTCGCTGATTTCTCCGGAACGTTTTACCACATGACGCAAAACCATCTCTGAATCAGAATCTTTGTTTTTCATACCGAGAAAACCGCTCCATTCAGGAAAAACTGCCTGCTCACTCATTTAATCCTCCCAATCTTTTCACCTCATTAATGAACTCATCCAAGTTCTCAAAATGCCTGTATACGGAGGCAAAACGTATATAAGCAACTTTATCTGTCGAATTCAGTTTTTCAAGCACCAATTCACCCAGCTCAGCAGTAGAAATCTCTCTGTTGGCACGGCCTGACATTATTGCCTGATCTTCAATCTCATTGACAAGGTTCTCAACCTGAGACATGGACACGGGCCGTTTTTCAAGAGCACGGCCGATTCCTTTCTCAAGCTTTTCCCGTTCAAAAGGCTGCCTCCGTCCGTCACGTTTGACAACCATGAAAGGTTTTTCTTCCAGCCGCTCGTAACTTGTAAAACGGTATCCGCAGGAAATGCACTCACGGCGTCTTCGGATGCTTTCTCCGTTGGCCATGGTGCGCGACTCAAGAACTTTATCGTCTATACACCCGCAATAAGGGCAGCGCATGAAAACCTCTGATTGAATTTTGATTTGGTTTCCGCGTAGAAGAATTTACCCCGAAACCACAAAAATGAATACCACTTTTCAAATACATCCGTTCTTTTTCTGATGCCATTTATTTAGTGTTTAATTCACCGAAAAAGATATTACTACACTAAATATGTTCCTGTAAATAGAAAAACAGGGGATTTGGCAGAGCAAAAAAAACATATTATTGAAAGAAACTGTTCTTTTTTTCTTTGGGACAACTGCATAAACGCCTTAAAATCATTGTTGAAACCGATTACAAAAAAAATTTTATCAGTCTTAAATCACTTTTTCCAAGAAAAATTTATCATCAGAATCTGCCGATGATTCTTGTTTCTGACAACCTTTTTTTTTATAATCATCATCATGTTCAACAGCCTTACGGGAATAATTACAGGAAAACTTCCGCAGACACTTTATCTTGAGACAAACGGCATAGAATGGGAACTTCTTGTGCCGGATTCTTCGCTGGACAGACTTCCGCCGGTGGGAAATCAGGCAAAAGTTTATACATGGCTTCTTCATAGGGAAGATTCCATGAAGCTTTTCGGTTTTGCTTCTCTTGAAGAACGTTCTTTGTTTATTGATCTTCTGAAAGTGGACGGTGTAGGCGCAAAAGGGGCCGTAAAAATGCTTTCAGGCATATCAGCTGCGGAATTTGCTGCAGTTCTTGATGAAGGAAACCTGGCCAAACTTGAAAAACTTCCCGGAGTAGGCAAAAAGACTGCTCAGAAAATGATGCTGGCCTTAAAAGGAAAACTTACATTTTCAGAAACTTCAGGATTCACTGCAAGAAAGGCCGAAAAGGAAAACCCCTGGATTGATGTTGTTACCGCCCTTACTGACATGGGTTATGACAGAAGACAGTGCGAAGAAGCTGTTGAAAAACTTGCAGCCCTGATTATTGCAGAGCATGAAAAATCGGGAAAAGACACGTCAAACAGGGCGGCTGTTGAAGACGAACTTTTCCGTCGGGCTATTGTGGAGCTGGCTAAATGAACGATTTTGACGAAGGCATTGTAAGAGCCGATACCTTTTTTGAAACAGATCATGATTCTTCATTGCGGCCCCAGTATCTTTCAGACTTTTTGGGACAGGCAAAAGTAAAGGAAAACCTGAGCATTTTTATTGAAGCCGCAAGAAACCGCGGTGAAAGCATGGACCATCTTTTTCTTATCGGTCCGCCGGGTTTGGGAAAGACAACCCTTGCACAGATAACGGCACGGGAGCTGGGCGTTGACTTTAAGGTAACAAGTGCACCGGCTTTGGACAAACCGAAGGATCTTGCGGGAATCCTTTCAACAATCACGGAACGCTCGGTTTTTTTTATTGATGAAATACATCGTCTGAAACCTGCAATCGAAGAAATGCTTTACATTGCCATGGAAGATTACGAACTGGACTGGATTATAGGGCAGGGAGCCGCAGCACGCACAGTCCGCATTCCGATTCCAAAATTCACACTTGTGGGTGCAACTACAAAAGCAGGTTCAGTTTCCAGCCCTCTTATAAGCCGCTTCGGTATTGTACAGCGTTTCAGCTTTTACGAGCACAAAGACTTGGCAGACATCATCCAGCGGAGTGCCGGCATTCTGAACGTTGCTGTGGATGATGACGCAGCAATGCTTATGGCTTCATGCTCAAGAGGCACGCCCCGTGTTGCAAACAGGATTTTGCGCCGTATGCGCGATTTTGCCCAAGTTGCAGGAAGTGACCGCATTACAAAGGATATTGTGGCCGCAGGACTCAACAAACTGGAAATTGACAGTCTGGGATTGGAACGCTATGACAGGGAAATCCTGCTTTCCATAATCCAGAACTACAAGGGCGGGCCGGTTGGTGCAGAAACTCTTGCAATTTCAATAGGAGAGTCAATTGACACTCTGGAAGATTATTACGAACCGTACCTTATTCAGTCCGGTCTTATTCAACGAACCAGCAGAGGGCGCATTGTAACGGACAAAGCTTATCTGCATCTGGGACTGCCGGTTCCGGTTCACAACGAAGGAAAAACAGAAAATGCTGACCAAAGACTTTTATTTTGATTTGCCTGATGATTTGATTGCACAGTTCCCCAGCGGAGTAAGAGGCCAGGACAAACTGATGCATCTTTACAAAGACGGCAGGATTGAACATTGCACCATGGACATGCTTCCGGATCTGATCAGTCCGGAAACACTGATGGTTTTCAACAATTCAAGAGTTAGAGCCTCCCGCTGTTACGGAAAAACAGAAGATACCGGGCGGGAAGCAGAATTTCTTTTCATTGCAAATGAAACGCCTTCAGGTGCGGAAAAATCCGTGTGGCGGGCAATGGTAAAAAATGCAAAAAAACAGAAGCCTGGCAAAGTTTTTGTTTTTCCCGACGGAACACGCGCACAAGTTGCTGACAATCCGGATGACATGGGCACAGAATTCCGCACAATGATTTTTGACCGTTTTATTGATGAAAACTGGTTTGAGACAAACGGCCACATTCCTCTGCCGCCATACATCAAGCGTGGTGACACAAAGGAAGATGCTTTCCGTTATCAGAACGTGTATGCAAAGGAAACAGGTTCCAGTGCGTGCCCCACGGCAGGCCTCCACTTTACGGAAGAAATGCTGGAACATCTTTCGGCAAAAGGAATTGAAACTGCTTACGTTACACTTCACGTGGGGCTGGGGACTTTTCTGCCTGTAAGGGCTGAAAACATTACCGACCATAAAATGCACGAAGAACTGTTTACCGTATCTCCTGAAACAGCAGAAAAAATCAACAGGGCAAAAAGAGAAGGCCGCCCGGTTCTTGCAGTTGGAACAACATCAGTTCGTACACTGGAATCCGCTTGGGAAGGCGGGAATGTTTCAGAAGGCGGCGGAATAAAGAGCGGTACACGAAAAACCAGCATCTTTATTTATCCGGGCTACACTTTCAAATGCGTTGACAAAATGTTTACGAATTTCCACACTCCGGAATCCACGCTCATGATGCTTGTAAGTGCTTTTGCAGGCCGTGACAACATTATGAACGCCTATCAGACCGCCGTCAAAGAGCGTTACCGTTTCTTCTCATACGGTGACGCCATGTTCATTGAATGATCATTACGGGGCAGGGACTTCTGCCGTGATTTCCCAAACCCGATGAATCTTTGAATTGCGGAAATCTTCAGGAATTGTGCGGGCGGAAATGTCTGCAGCTTTATATCCTTCTGCAATAAGCGATTCATCAAAAGAAAGGCGTCTTGAGTTTGTAGAAAAATACAGAATTCCGTCTCCGGAAAGAACGGCAAGACACATGTTGATAAGCTTTGCGTAATCCCGGTTGATGTCCAGAGTATCTTTCGTCTTTTTCGAATTTGAAAAAGTGGGAGGATCAAGAATAATCATGTCAAAAGTCTGTTTTTCTTTTGCGGCCTGATTCAGAAAGGCAGAAACATCCTGCGCTGTAAAAAGGTATTTCTCCTTGTCTGTAAAACCGTTCAAAGACATGTTTTTTCTGGCCCATTCAAGATAAGTATTTGACAAATCCACTGACTGGACAAAACTTGCGCGTCCTTGGGCCGCATACACGCTGAATGAACCAGTGTAGGAAAAAAGATTAAGTACACGTTTGCCTTTGACATTCTGCCGCACCATGTTGCGAAGCACACGGTGGTCAAGAAAAAGTCCGGTATCAAGATAATCATAAAGATTGATGAAAAAGCGGGCATGCTGTTCCTGAGCAATAAAACTCAGGTTTTTACGCATTGCAAGAGCTTCTCCGGTGTTTTTGCCGTACTGGTTTTCTCCATGCTGGATTTTCCGTGTCTTTACAACAATATGTTCGTAAGGAAGCTGAAGAGTGCTGACAATGCTCTGCTTCATCGCTTCAAGCCATTGTTCTTCTTCTGCTTCATCCTTCCGGTAGGGCCGCTCATAAAGGCAGACATAAGCAAAAAGCCCTGATTCGTCAGCAGCGTCTTCATCAGCATAAAGATCAATTGAAAGAGGAATTTCAGGGATGTCACGGTCATAAAGCCGGTAGCAGGAAACATCCGTCCTGCGTGCCCATTTCTTAAGATGTTTGTAACGTTTTGCAAGCCGGTTGCCAAGAAGTTCGGCCTGGTAAGAATCTTTGTCCATTATTCTATTCTTTTGTCCGTTTGGGATTGTTTTCGCCCATCATTACGCAGAGCATTGCATAGCCGGAAGTAAGGTCTTCCTGCTGGCAAGTAACGTCATCGGGCAGTTTGAGCTTGGTATTGGTAAAATTCCATATTGCTTTTATTCCGGAAGCAACAACTCTGTCTGCACTGTCCTGAGCAGAAGAGGAAGGAACTGTCAGAACTGCAATCTGAGCCTCAAATTCCTTTACTTTTACACACATTTCATCAAGTGAAAAAATCGGAACATTGTGTATTGTTCCGCCGATTTTCTTGGGATCGTTGTCAAAAGCAGCAACAAAGTTAAGTCCGTGATGGCGGAATTCCTGATATCCTGTAAGGGCTGTAGAAAGGTTACCGGCCCCGACAACCACAACATTCTTTTTAGCGTCCCAGCCCAGAAAATGTTCAATGGCAGTAATCAGGGGAACAACAGGATAGCCGCATTTAGGTTTACCTACGATGCCTGTAATGGCAAGATCTTTTCGTACCTGAATAGGTTCCAGATGAAGTTCATTGGCTATGAAAGTTCCTGAAATGAACTCGTAGTTTTCCGCATGAGCCTGTCTTATAAGATTCAAATATGATGGAAGACGCCGGATGGAAGGCGCCGCAGGAATTTTCAGTTTATTCATGGGTTTACCTTACCATTTTTTTTCGCCATATGACAACCGCATAAACAAAAAGAAGAATCAGGGCGGCAAAAAGAGGAACCCAGTCCCCTAAAAGAGCATAGACTGTCATCTGTCTCTGATATACAGGAACTTCCACAAAAGAAGAACAGGCCTGAAACAAGGGCATGGAATGAATCACCCGTCCTGCAGGATCGACAACAACAGAATAACCGGAATTGGTACTGCGGACCAAAGTGGTACGGAATTCCTGAGCGCGGTAAGAGGAAATGACAAAATGCTGATATTCGGCAGAATCTGTCAAAGACCAGGAATCATTGGTAATGTTGACAAAAAGGTCTGAACCGGAAAGAAAAAGCTGTCTGCAGGTTGAAGGAAATGCATCTTCAAAACAGATGGGAGCCGCAAATGAAACTTTGTCACCGTTTTCAAGCGGGAGTTCAATCACGGAATAACTGTCACCGGGCACAAAAGCGGTTGAAAAGCCGACCAGCGCATTCATCAGGTTCTGCATCCATTCAGTATCATAATAGGGAATTACTTCCGCAAAAGGAACAAGATGAGTTTTAAGATAATAATCCGCAATGTCACCATCTTTGTCAAAAAGGACTGCTGCATTGGCGTAGTAAAAGTTTTCAGGTTCCTTGATCCAGGGTGCACCGATCAGATGGGGAATTTTCAGATCCATTATGCTCTGCACAAGAGGATAATCCCATGGAATCATTTCGTAAGCATAGTAGCTGTCTGGCAGAAGGTAGGAAAGTGTGGTTTCACTCCATACTACAAGATCGGCACTGCGACCGTTCAAAGCCTTGCGTGTAAGGGTCTGTGAAGCAAGAATAACGTCTTCTTCGGAACTGTTTTCCCATGAATCTGCATTGACCTGCACAAGAACCATATCCACTGTTTTTTCAGGTATTCTTTCCTTTGTAAACTGATAAATTCCATAAACCGAAGAAAACATGAAAAGCAGAACCACAGCACAAAAAACTCTTGCATATGAATAATGAGCTTTTTCAAATCTGTTCCTGTCAAGACGGGTAATGCCTTCTGCAACAAGGGCGGAAAAAATTGCAGCAAGAAAACTCAGTCCCCTGGTTCCCGTAAGATCAACAATCTGGGTAAGGAGTTTCCACCGGTACAAGCCCATGATCAGGGTTCCCCAGGGATAAGCGAGAAAACCGGTGGATTTGCCCCATTCATGTACTGTCCACGCGGCTGCAAAAAGAAGAACCCGGATTACAGCCGCCCAAGGTGCCGCGCCGGAATTCTCTTTGAGTCTGTAAGCCGGGGAATTTGTCAAGTCAAAGGGAATGTACAGAATCTGCCCGATGAGAAAACCTGAAACAAGATATACGGCAGAAGTTCCGCCAAGGGTAAAAATGGCAAATCCTTTGAAATATGAAAGCCAGAAACTGGAAAGCACATGGGCAACAACGAACTGTAACGAAACCAGGAGTCCGGCTGTTATATATCCGTTACAAAGATTCAGCGCAAAATAGAGCGGGACAAGAGAAAAAAGTGCGGCCAAAGGAATTCCGAAATGAAACAGTTCGTTCGGAATGGAAACAGCCAGCAGTCCTGCAGAAAGAAGCGAACAAAAAAATGCTTGTAAATTTCGTTTCATTATAATATTATAATATATGATTTTGCATTGAATATGCAATTCAAATCGGGTGGGTAAAAATCAAATGGAGAATATCAAAAAGGCACACATAGAGGAATTTTCATGCTCTCCGTCTGTTATCGTAAGCGCTCCCGGGCGCATTCATCTTGCTGGTGAACATTCCTGGTATTTCAAAGACGCAACCCTTTCAATGGCTGTCAATCTGCCTGTAGCTGTTGCAATTTCTCCACGCACTGACGGTTCCCTTCATTTCTTTTTTCCGCAGCTTAAAGACCGTAAAAAATGTACTCTTGCAAATCTCCGCTACCGTAAGGAAGACCGCTGGGCAAATGCCTGCAAAGCGATGATATTCGGACTGATTGATTCAGGCGGTACTTGTCAGGGACTCAACATCACCGTGTATTCAGACCTTCAGCCTTCTGCCGGATTCGGTATTACCACGGCAATCAAAGTGGCAACTGCAATGGCTTTGTGCAGGCAATACATCAAAGACTACACTGATCAGACGATTCTCGACATAATTGATTGCGGAAACAATGATTTTCTTGGAGTTGATTCATATCTTTCGGACATTTATACGGCACTTTTTGCAAAAGAAAATTCCTGCATACTCATTGATCACAGAAAAGAAACATATCAGACAATTCCGTGCAATTTTGAAGATTATTCCATAATTCTTACTGATGCCGGTGTTCCCCGGGTTTCTTTGTGGAATGAGGATTCCATACGTACTTTCGAGAACTTCATTCTTCTTGAAGAACTCAAAACAAAAAAAGGTGATTCCTGGGTTTACGAAGATTCACCGACAGAAATCAACGAAGTTCTTTCCGTGGTTACAGAAGAGGTTCGCCGGCGGCTTCTCTGCATGATTTCAGAATACAGATGTGTCTGCGATGCTGCAGAAGGCTTACGGAACAACGATTTTCAGGTTTTTGCAAGGGCTTTGAACAGATCACACGAAAACATGCGGGATCTTTACTCAATTTCATGCCCGGAAATTGACTGGCTTGTAAAACGAACTCTTGAACATGAAGGACCCGCACAAATCGGAACAGCAGCATGCTCCCGCATCACCGGCAAAGGTTTCGGGCGCTGTACATATACTTTCATAAAAAATGACGGACTTGAGGCCTACGAAAAAAGGCTTGCTGACTATGACAGAATCTTCGGATTCAAACCCGCTTTTTACCGGGTCAGAAGTGTTTCAGGCGCACAAGTCATTCAAGGATAAAAAAATGGCTGATACATTTCAGGACGGTGTTTCTTTATACAAAATGCGCAATTACCGGGATGCCCTTGCTGTATTCCTGTCTGTTTCTGCATCTGGGAACGCTGCAGGAAACTTGGATCTGGCTTACTACACCGGTTTGTCATACGCACGGCTCAAACGCTATGAAGACGCATTGTCTTACCTTGAAACAGTGGTTACATCAGAGACAAACACCCGCCGTTTGAACCAGTGCAGACTGACACTGGCCGTGCTTTACAGCAAAACGGACAGAACCCGCCTTGCCGATACGGAACTTGAAAAACTGACGGAAAGCGGATACCAGACTGCGGAAGTTTTCTGCGCACGTGCTTATACGGCTTGGATGCAGGACAGAAAAGAACAGTCTGTAGAATTCTATCTCCGTGCTCTGGAACTTAAACCGGACAGCGCCACTGCACTCAACGGTCTTGGTTACGTTCTTGCCTGCATGAATCAGGACCTGACAAAAGCACTTTCTTACTGCAAGCGGGCAGTGGATTCAAATCCGGATTCAGCAGCCTTTCTTGATTCCCTGGGTTGGGTTTATTACAAAATGGGTCTTGAAAAAGAAGCCTACACTTACATAAAACGGGCCCGTGACAAAGACAGCACAAGCCGTGAAATTGCAGCACACCTTGCAGAACTTTCAAATGCAGGCATAAGGGGGAACAACTGATGAAAAAACTTCTGCGTACATTGGTCACAGTCCTCGTTCTTGTTTTTGCACTGAGTTCTGTCTTTTCACAGTCAGCCAGCGACCGCGGTTTTGCCGAAGAAGAGTTCCGCCGTGGTGTTCAGGCTTTTTACCGCGGTTCCTTCAATGATGCAATTCTTCAGTTTGAAAAAGCACTTACATACTTGCCTGAAGAAAACCTGATTATTGAGTGGCTTGGGAAAGCCTATTACCGGGCAGGAATGGAAGGGGCCGCAATTCAGGAATGGACAATGGCCTCAGAAGCCGGTTACGGCGGACAGCTCCTTGAAAATACAATTGAAATCGTAAGAAACCGTAGGATTCTTGGTGCGGAATCCTTTGGAGAAAACCGTTTTGTTGAAGCACGATCCTTTCCCGGTTCAGAAGGAGAACAGCTTTTCTTCAGTTACCCGGTTTCAGTTGCAGCCAACGAAGACGGAAGTTTTTGGCTTGTAGCATACGGTTCAAACGAAATTCTGCGTTATGACACCAACGGCATACTTCTTGACAGAATCCGCGGGCCTCTGACAGGTTTTGACCGTCCCATGGACATACTTCGGCTTTCTTCAGGAAATTTCGTAATTTCCGAATTTGCAGGAAACCGCATAAGCTTTCTTGATGCAGGCGGAAACTTCATCAGATCGGCGGGAGAAAGCGGACGGGGAGACAACGGTCTTGTAGGGCCACAATATCTTGCGGAAGATTCAAACGGCAATATTTTTGTTACGGATTTCGGAAACGGCCGGGTCTGTGTATTTGACGAAAACGGTGACTTTCTTTTTTATTTCGGAGAATTTACCGCCCCCACAGGAATTGCAGTCCTGAACGACGAAGTTTTTGTTGCAGACGGAGTTACAGGAGCGGTTTACATTTTTGACACTGCAGGAAATTATCAGGGACAGCTTGTAAAAGACGGAACTTTTGCCCTTCCTGAATCAATAAAAATCATTGAAGGAAAGCTGGTAATTTCGGACACTACAAAAGTGATTCTTCTGGATCCGGTGACAGGAGCACTGAAAACAATTGCTGACATAGGAAACTCTGATTCAAGAATCACGGGAACCGCTCTGGACAAAAACAACAATCTTCTTGTAACGGATTTTGACCAGCAGGAAGTTCTTGTGCTTTCAGAAATGAGTGAGATTGTAGGCGGACTTTACGTTGAAATTGCCCGGGTAAATGCTGACAAATTTCCTTCTGTGCAGCTGGAACTCCGCATTCAGAACAGAAAACAGCAGCCGGTTGTAGGCTTGAAAGGTGAGAATTTTACTGTCACGGAAAAGAATTATTCGGTAAACGGACAGACTTTGCTCGGAAAAGCTGATTTGCTTGATTCAGGTGACATTACAATCATCATTGACAGGTCTGTTTCCATGAAAGCCTACGAAAAAGCCGTGAATCAGGCTGTAACGGAAATCGCTTCAAGCATGGGAGGCAAGGGCAACCTGAGAATAATTGCGGCAGGCGCATTTCCTTCTACAGAACTGATTGCAACGCCGGCTTCCGTTTACGCATTCCAGTCATCCCAGTTGAAAACCGATTTTTCATCCACAGTTCCCCTTGATCTTGCATTGCGCCTTGCAACCAATGATCTTATAAACGGTTCTTACAAACGTTCTGTAGTTTTCATTACGGACGGCGGGATTACTGCAAATGCTTTCAACAACTACACATTAAGCGATTTAAGTGCATATCTTGCAAACAACGGAGTAAACTTTTCTGTCATAAGCGTAACCAGCGGTGCAATTTCTTCGGAACTGGACTATCTGGTTGAAAATACCGGAGGACTCAGCTGGTTTTTGTACCGGCCCACCGGAATCGGAGGATTGGCTCAGGAACTTTGGTCAATTCCGACAGGTGTTTACACGCTTTCCTACACATCAAGCCTTTCAACCAATTTCGGAAACGCATATTTGCCGGTAGAAGTGGAAGTTTACCTTTATAACCGTTCAGGCCGTGCAGAAGCAGGATATTATTCACCTTTGGAATAATTCCGGAATCAGAGTGTAAGGCGGCCTCCCAAACTTAGGGAAAAAACTGTTGAGATTTTCTTTTCCTGAACAGACAGGACTGCTGAACCCTCAATAAGAAGCCCGATGTTTTCATTTATATTGATTGTCTGATTGTATTGGGCCTTCCATTTCTGAAGCAGATCATTGCCGCCATTGTTCTGAAGGTTTGAATCAATTCCGATTTTAATTGAGTTTTCTTTGCTTCCCAAGGTGGCAGAAACTGCATTTTTCAGTTTCCACTCTTTTTCTGTGAAGGAAAAATCACATGTGTAAGACATTTTCTGATTTTCCCCGAAAAACTGTGAATAAATCAGAAGAAGATCAAAGCCCAAAGCAAAATCAGACAGAGAAATTTTACCGGAACCGAAAAGTTCGTTTTCCAATCCAAAAAAATTGATTGCTTCCTGGAAACTTTCAAGAGAAAAATCGTGGACAGTGCCAGACAAAAGTGTTTCGCCTTTGTAGGAAAAAACGATTTTTGAAGGAATCAGCAGATCTTTTCCATTGCCGAAAACGGGGCGCGCCCAGGAAAACTGCCCGTTATGAACATATTTTGACAAATCTGAATCAATGATTTTTTCGGACAAAAGCAGTGAAAAAGAATTCCGTGAAATTCGGAAAGGCAAATTAAGCTGACAAAGAAAAACATCGGTTTTGAAAAAATCAGCGGACGAAACATTAGCACCGGCCGAAGAAACTTTGCCTTCAGATGAAAACTGGAGTTCGGGAGCAAATGACAAAAAATCAAATTGACAGGACTGAATTATCCGGTTTTTCAATGAAACCGAATCTTTGGGCCTTTTTCTGAAACTGTTCAAAATCCATTTGAATTGATAACCGGCAAATTTTTCAGTTTCAAAAGAAAATTGTGAATCAACTGAAAATTTTTCAAGTCTGTCAGAAAAGAGAAAATCAGCCTTCGCATCCCCTTGAATTTTTGAAGCAATTTTTTCCAAAGGCACATCAAATCCGATGAATTCGGTTTTGGAGACTGTTTTTTCATCGGGAACATAAGACAATGTGTCTTTGAATTGGAAAAAAGGCGAATATTTCCAGGCGGGGTTTTGAGAAACAGAATAAGAAAAATTGTCAAAAGCAGCAGAGTTGTCGTATTTTTTTGAGAAATCAGCAGAAAAAGATGTGCTCAAAAAACTGAAATCCCATTTTCCCTTTGCATTTACAAAAAAATAATTCTTTTCATCATAAGGATTTATGCTACCTTTGAAATTTATGCCAACAATATTTTCACCGTTTTCAAAATTCAGCGAAGTTTTGTTCTGAAATTCAGTATTGCAAACAGGTTCACAGAGAAAAAAATCTTCCATTACAAATTTTTCAGGGAAAAGTTCATCATTCCCGTCAATTTCAATCTGAATCCGTGCGGCATATTCTGCTTCATGGGGGACATCAAAAAGAATTTTATGGAGAGACAAGGCAGATTCTTTCAAATCATCTTCAGAAAGTTTGTATTCAAGAACTTTTCTGTAATCCAATGCGGAAATGGAATTCATGACAGGTTCAAGAAAACTGATTTTTACCTCGATTTCTGTCTCGTGTCCTGAAAGATCGGGAGAAAAAAAATGAAAACCTGCTTTTTCGTATTTATTCAAAGGAATTGAAGAAAAATCCTTTGTCAGAACCAGTGTAGTTCCTCCGTTAAGTTTTTCAACATGAAAATCCGCTGGTTTTCCAAAATCACTTATGCAGTACAAACCGCCTGAATCAGGGTTAAGAAAGTGTGCGGAAAAGCCGGAATCAAGTGACAAAGCCAAATTTTCTGAAAAAGGGAATTTGCTTTTAAGGCCCGCTTCTGCACTGATTTCTTCGGACAAAGTTCTGTTTGTGTCGGAATGAATTTCTTTTCCGGAAATTGAAGGCAAAAAGGGCCACAATGCGGAAAAATTTCCGTAAAGTTCAATATTGTCAGACAGGGTCCAGTTTGTTTCGTTTACAAGCCGTATTTTTCCGAAATCGGATTTCGAAGCTTTTTCATTCCAACGGATTGTAACAAGATCATTTTCTTTGACATTTTCTTCTATAATAACAACACCGCTTGAACCGTTGTAGGAAAAACGGGCGGGAATCTGATTGACTGTTACAACAACAGAATCGGGAATTGCATCTGTCGGGATTTCGTATCTTGAAACGGAGTTGTATTCCTGAATATGAATTTGAAAAGGGCTGACAAAATCAGTTTTTTCGGGCAAAAGATAAAAATCCGGGGACAAAGCGGAAAAAGGGAAAAGTTCTGACAGATAATTTCCTGTGGAAGAAGGCACAGTTTGCATCCAATAATTGTCATTGTCAAAAAAATCTCCGCCAAAATCCTGAAAAGACAAGCTGTTTAACCGGGAATTGTCAGAAAAATTTCCGGACACAAGAAAAGCTTCATCAAAAGCGGATTTTCCTGCCGCAGAAGAAACCGGAAAAAATGAACAATTCTGAAAAGGTGAAAAAAAATCATTTTCATACAATAAAAGACGCCCGTTTTCTGCGGAAAAATCACAAGTTGTAAATTGGAGAAGTTTATCAACGCTGCCATTGCATAAAAAATCCGCAGAATTCTGCATCAACCTGGACAAAGCATTGTTCAAATCAGACTCCGAAAAATCAGCATCAAACAAAAAATCAGCAAAAAGTTTGCCTTTTACGCCATTTTTCAGAAGAATCATGTTTCGGGAATTGAAAACAGCATAAGAAGAAAGGGAAAGCCTTTCAATGTTTCCGTTTGTGTTTTGGACAAAAAGATTCTTTATCCTTGAAACGGGTATTTCTTCGGGAAAAGAAAAAAATTGCCCCTGAGCATATTCCCAGCAGTTTACCTGGCGAAGCCGGATTTCATTCTGTCCGCGAAAAGTTTTTGTGCAGGTTTCAAGCTGCTCATAACGGAGCAAAGTATTGTTTGCCCAAGTTTTTGAATCATCACCAAAAGAAAAAAGGATTCCGGGCGCTTCCGAACCGTAAATTCCGGCAGATTCAAGGCCAATGCCTCGGTTTCCGGCTTTAATCGTTTTTAATGCTGAATCTTCTTTTCCGAAATATTCAAACAAGAGAGAATTTGAAAGAAAATTTTTGGTAAAACTGCCTTCAAAAGAAAATTTTTCCCCGAATCCGGCATAAGCATATAAATCAATATTCTGGGAAAAAACAGGATTTGAGAAGGAAAGTTTTCCGTCAGTCAATTCCAGTCCTGATTCAATTTTTGCTTCCCATGTTCCCGAAGTTTCTGCAAAAAAATCACCGTTTTCGTAAGTCAATGCAGGTGCAGAATCAGGTTTTCCGAATACAAGCATGAATCCAAGAATCAGACATTTTATGAGATGCCGGGCTTTTTTAAGTTTTAATGAATGGTTTTTCTGCTCAAGATTCAGAACCGCTTTTTCGACAGCACGCTTTTTCTTTTCGCCGAAATCAAAAAGTTCGCCCTGTTCTTCTGTTTCTCCGTCAATCAGATTCTGCATTGCAAGACCAAGAAGCCGTATTCCTTTGCCCCGATCCCATTTTTTGTTGAAAAGGATTTTTGCATACTCATAAAGATCTTCAGAAGATGAAACCGTCCGTTGGAAAGTTTCCTGAATGCTGACAGTTGTAAAATCTTCATAGCGGATTTTAAGATGAACACTTTTACTCCGGCATTTTTCCCTGAGAGACCGGAAAAAAACTGTATAAGCAAGTTGGGAAAGGGCTGTTTCTATTGCATAAGGTTCCGTAAGATCAAATGAAAAAGTACGTTCTGCGCTGATGGATCTGCTTTTTGGTTCCTCATCAAAGGAGCCTTCAACCTGACCTCTTACAACATTGTACAAAAAAGAACCCATGCTCTGGCCGAAAATGTTGGTAAGCCCTGAAAGAGTTGCATCATGGACTTGCTGTGTAGTAAAAAATCCGACTTGATTAAGACGTGCCAAGGATTTTGAACCGATTCCCCAAACTTTTGAAAGTGGAAGCGAAAGCATGAATTCTTCTTCTTTTCCGGAGGGGACTCTGTAAAGGCCGTCAGGTTTGGAAAGCCCTGATGCAATTTTTGCAAGGTATTTGTTTGATGCAATGCCCACTGAAACTGTAAGTCCTGTCTCGTCTTTTACCCGCTTTTTCAGGCGCTTTGCAGTATCTTCCGGGTCGCCCCATAAAAGCTGTGTCCCTGAAACATCGATAAATGCTTCGTCAACAGACATCTGCTGCATGTCCGGTGAAAAATCCGAAAAAATCTGCATAACCTGTGAAGACAGTTCGTGATACCGCTGGTGACGGCCGCGGATGAAAACGCCATGGGGACAAAGCTGATAGGCTTTGGAAATGGGCATTGCGGAATGAACACCGAATTTTCTTGCTTCATAGGAGCAGGTTGAAACGACACTGCGACGGTCTTGGGGAAGTCCCCCGACAATGACAGGTTTTCCACGCAGAGAAGGATTGTCCAGAACTTCTACACTGGCAAAAAAGGCATCAAGATCAACATGAAAAAAGCATTTTTCAGTCTTCAAACTCAAGATCCTTCAGTTCAAACAGAACAGGCCTGTCGTTTTTGCCTTTGTCAGTATGGGCAACAATCGTTATCACAGGGCAATTCCGGCAGTTGGTAACATAAGACAAAGCAGGAGTTATTACTCCGCTGAATACGGCAGTTCCGGAATCAGCCATGCTGTACTCACAGTCTGAAGACAAAACGGGAAAATAATCAGAATCGCTTACGGACACATCAAAAGAAACGATGGTCATATTTGAGGAAAATTCCAGAACATTTGTTGCCAATGCAGTTGTCTGCTGCTTCCGGACTTTAACATTGAACCAGGGTTCAAAACCGTCTTTAATCGTCCATGACAAAGATCCGTCCACAGATTTTACCAGGTTCAATCCGGCTTCACGATCAAGAGCATTGCCTTTTGCAACCATATAGCCCCAGGAAATGAGTGAAATTCCAAGAAGAACAAGAGTCCTTGATCCGCTTCCGATTACAAAACGACGGAGATTTTTTCCGCGGTTGGGCCGGGACCAGACTTTAAGAGAAATCAGGATTCGAATGGCCATGAAAATGAACGGGAGAACTATACATGCATGCACAAAAGAAGAAAACCAGTTGTCTGCGGGAAGAAGCAGAAATGAAGCATAAGTAAAGTCAGGCTGAAGCGAGGCTCCCCTGGCATAAAGCATGAAGGGAACCAACATCAGGAGAAAAACAATGATTTGAGGAATCAGTTTTTTTGCAAACGCAGATAAGGCAACCAGAACGAATTCCACGCCGAACAAAATGAAAAGTGGCATTTTAAGCGCCGTAAAAACAAAAATATTCCCGAACGAAATGAAAATCTGAAAATAAAAGTAAAATTTCTGACCTTTCGGAAGATGAATTTTTGAACGCAGTTCAAAAAGGAACCACAACATTGTAATTCCAAGGCAAAGAACAACAACATGTGACGCATAAGGAAAATCCTTATAGCGGGGGACAAGCATTGAAACAACAAGAAAGGAAATGCGGAGAAAAACCGTGAAAGCCCCGATGAGGATAAAAAGAACATACCACCAGCGCCGGAAAAGTTTATGTTCCTGATACCGGTTTTTCCCAAGGGAAAAAGAAAAAATGCAGAGCAAAAAGAGAGAAACTGCAGTAAACGATATGAATAGAACAACAAGCAGTGTCTCGTCAATTGAAAAGATAGAATCTGATAATCTGGCGAATAAGTCTTGCATATAAGTCTGATTTAAAACCATCATACATATAGCATAAATTTTCAAAATAGTATATAAGTTTTACACTGACTATAATACACATTCATTCAAGAGGTGAAAAAATGTCTGACAAACTTACTCTCAAAAAGACAGAGGGTGCATGGTTCATCAACTTTGCACTTGGAATTGCAGGAAAAGCACAGCTGAAAAAGCTGAACAAAGCTGCAAAAGACTGCGGAAAAACTTCCAATGCCACACTTCGCGGCATTCTTGAGTACGCAAAAGATTCAGAATGGGGAAAGGCCCATCACTTTGCAGAAATTCTCAGCGCTCCGGATGACAAGACACTTTATGAACTTTGGCAGAAGAATGTTCCGCCCCAGGATTATGAAGATCTGCGTCCTTTTGTAGAACGCCACAAGACAGGTGAAGAAAACGTACTTTTCCCCGGCAAACCGATGATGTACGCAACAACAAGCGGTACAACAAATCAGCCCAAATGGATTCCTATTACAAACGAATATTACGGAAACGTTTACAGCAAAATGACAAAGCTGTGGCTTTATTCATTCATGATGCACAGACCTACAGTTTTTGACGGACGCTGTATTTCAATCGTAGGAAAAGCTGTTGAAGGTTATGCTCCAGACGGAACTGTTTACGGTTCTGTATCAGGTGTTACACGCCGTGACGTTCCCAAATTCATCTCAAAACTTCATTCTGCACCTTATCAGATTTTCAACATCGAAGATTATGCTTCTCGCTATTACGCAATCATGAGATGCGGACTTGAGCAGAACGTAGGTTCAATTGTTACTGCAAACCCGTCAACAATCAAACAGATGATCAACAACATCAATGAACACTTTGACGAGTATGTACAAGACATTGAAAAAGGTACACTCAAAGAAGATCTTGATATTCCGGATGACATCCGCAAGGAAATTGAGGAATACTTCCAGCCAAATCCTATCCGTGCACTGGAACTGAAAGCCCTCAAAGCAAAATACGGGGAAATTCTTCCCAAACATTATTGGCCCAACATGAGAGTGCTTACCACATGGAAATGCGGTAACACACGTTCTTATGCAACAAGATTTGCCGATGCTTTCCCTGCAGAAATGAACCATCAGGAATTCGGATATTTTGCTTCTGAATGCCGCGCCGGTCTTGTTATCAACGGACAGGACGATACAGTTCTTTTCCCGCACATGCACTTCTTTGAATTCGTTTCAGAAGACGACCTTGAAAACCCTAATCCCAAATTCCTTCAGATTCAGGATGTAGAAGTCGGAAAACGCTATGCAATTTATGTAACAACATATGCAGGTCTTTACCGCTATAACATGAATGACCTGGTTGAAATCACAGGCAAATACGATACAATTCCTACAATTCAGTTCATCCAGAAAATCAACGGAATTGTTTCCATGACAGGTGAGAAAATCCATGAAAGCCAGTTCATTGATGCCGTCAACACAGCAATCAAAGAAACAGGGCTGGATGTTCCTTTCTATCTGGGATTTGCAGATCTGGCAATTTCAACATATCAGTGGTATTTTGAGTTTGCAAAAGAAAATGTTACACAGGCTGAAGCAGAACGCTTTGCTTGGATTGTAGAAAATGACCTCCGCAAACGGAATGTTGAATACGAAGCAAAACGTTCTTCTTTCCGTGTAAACGATCCTATCGTGCACATTCTGCAGCCGGGAAGTCTTGAGAAATTCAAGCTTGCCTGTCTTGACGCAGGTATGGGACGCGACGGTCAGTTCAAATACAATCTGCTTATGCAGAACGAGCCCCGTCACAACATCATCAAGACACTGGTAAAATAAATGTTCTATAAGTTTGACAGCAACACAAAAGCAGTTATCTTCGACCTGGACGGCACCCTGTACGACAATTCCGGTGTAGGGCGCGGTCTGGTCATGTCATGGCTGCCTGATGCGTTGCTGGCTTACGCAGAGCGAACTGTCCGAAAAAGCTTCAAAGGCAAGGATTTCGGTAACCGGGAAGGATTGCTTGAAGCTTTCGGAAGGGCAGCTTCGCTCAAAACCAAAATGACAACGGATGATTTCCTCAAATGGTATGATAAAGTATACATGATGAGAATGATCCGGGTTCTTGAAAAGAAATACACTTTTTATGACAAAGTTCCTGAAGTTCTAAAGAAACTCCGTGCAATGGGCGTAAAAACTGCTGTCTACAGTGATTACCCGAAAGTTGCAGACAGAATGGAAGCCATCGGTATTTCGCCCTCACTTGTTGACATTGCAATTTCCGCAGAGGAATTCGGTGTGTTCAAGCCGGCAAAAACTCCTATGATTGAGCTTCTCAGAATTCTTGGATCAGAAAAAGAACAGACTCTTGTCGTTGGAGACAGGATTGATACGGATGGCCAGAGTGCTTTTATATCCGGATGCAATTTTGTTCAGATTTACGGGAAAAAGTCAAAAAAACAGATGCCCAAAGGGGAACAGGCAACAAGCATTACTTTCGAAGGAAAGACTTTTCCTCTTGTTACCTGGGACTGCTTTGCAAACAGCGTTTTGGAAGTTTAACATACTGTCCTGTTTTCAAAGGCCTGCTGAATCAGTTGCCGGCCACATGTTCTGCTCAATTCCCGCCATTTCTACCATTTTCTTGTGACATTTTTCAAGCATTTCAGCGCAGCATTCCTTACGTTTTTTTTCCATGTCAGGAATAATCGGCTCACCGACTGTAATCGTAATCAGAGGATTTTTCCGGCCGAAAAGTTTATAAAGACCAGTAGGCTTTCTGTATGAAATTACCATGGGAATAACAGGCAGTTCATAGCGGTAAGCCATTGTAAAAGCGCCTTTTTCAAAAGGACGGATAGGCTCGTAATAATCCCAGCGGCAGGCTTCGGGAAAAACATGGATCCATTTTTTCTTTGCATGGATTTCGTCAAAAGCTTCGTTAAAGTTTTTTATGGCTTTGATGCTGGCCGGAATCGGAATTCCACCTGTACTGCGGATAAAGAACTGGTCTTTTGTTTCAAGGTTTTCTGCCAAGGCCGGAAACCACGCCCTGTGGAATCCGCTTGCCTGAAGAACTGCAAGAAAATCCCACCGGTACACATGGTTGCTGACAGTCATTGCACCGTTTTTGAAAAGCTTCTTATTCTTTCTGATATTTTCCCGACCTTTGATCCTTAAACCGTGAACAAGGGGATGAATAAGATAAACAATGGTGAAAATTCCCAAATATACCAGACTGCTCATAAAACGTGCTTTGAAACTTTTGTCAATGTAAGGATAATTTTCATCAACGGTAACAGTGCGGATCTTTGTTTTTGGAAGGATTACCTTGTGGGGATCCGCAGGATAGTCAATCCCTGTTTCGGGAATGTAAACGCCTTCTTTTACGATATGTTCTTTCAATTCCATGTTGTTTTCCTCCGGTTAATTTACCGCGAAACTGGGGCGGTATTTCTTTCTAAGCCCGATCAATATCCTGCACCAACGCCTTTGGGCTTCAGAATATTTTTTTGTCCGGCGACTTTACAGCAAACTTTTTCTTCATGTTTTCCAGAATGTCAAAGGCAACATCGTTGGAAACTTCGCCTTTGGGTTCATGATATTCTACAAGGTTTTCCGGTATTTCGTCCAAAAAGGGCGAAGGCGTACACTCGGTTACAGACTGCATTTTCCGTCTGTTCCGGCAGCAGGAAAGGTACAGTTTATCACGAGCCCGTGTAATTGCAACATAAAAAAGCCGGCGTTCTTCTTCAACACCGCCGTCAGAATCTTCAAGACTCCTTGCATGGGGAATGATTCCGTCTTCACAGCCTGCAATGAAAACCACAGGAAATTCAAGGCCTTTTGAAGCATGAATCGTCATCAGGTTGACTTTTCCCTTGAGGTTTTCATCTTCCATGTCGTCTCTTGAAAGAAGAGTGATGCGGTTAAGATATGCATAAAGCCCGGTGTCAAAATTGTCAGGATTGTTTTCCCACATTTCAATTGAATTTATAAGGCTTTCTATGTTGAGGAATTTGAAGCGGGCGGCTTTTTCACTTTTCTGGTATTCGCTGAGGAGATAATCCCAGTAATTCACATCATCAATCAGTTCACGGACTTTTTTTGCAAGACCTTTTCCTGAAAGGAGAGTTCCTCTCCAGCGTACTATAAAATCGTGGAAAGCGGTCAAATCAGCAACGGCTTTGGGACTCAGCTGACCGCAGTATTCACCTGGAGTAACCTGTCCTGCAACGGGATCACCGAAAAGGTCGGTTTCTACAGCGGGCCCCAATCCGTCATAACCGGCGTCTTCTGCAGCACGTTCTGCTTCTGCATCAGCTTCTTCATCGCCTGTTGCTGCAAAACCGTTGTGCCAGCGGAGAACGGTTTCTATTGCATCCCAAAGGGAACAGCCTTTTGCACCTGCAACATCGCTTATTATTTCTATGGCTCCGCGGCCCAAACCGCGTCTGGGCGTATTGATTATGCGAAGCAGGTTTATGTCATCATCATGATTTGCACAGACACGGAGATAACTGATTACGTCTTTGATTTCCTTACGCTGAAAAAAACTTGTTCCGCCGCTCATGGTATAGGGAACATTCATTTCGAGAAAAGCTTCTTCTATGGAACGGCTCAAACTGTTGGCACGGATAAGGACTCCGAAATCATCATAATTCCGCTTTTCTTCCATGCAGATGCTCTGAATTGTCTCGGCTATGAAATCAGCTTCTGCAGCTTCATTTTCGGGCATGTAAATTTCAATGGGACGGCCGCTACCGTTGCCTGACCAAAGTGATTTGTCCTTACGGTTTGTATTGTGGGAAATTACACCGTTTGCGGCGGCAAGAATAGTTTCTGTTGAACGGTAATTCTGTTCCAGACGGATTTCCTGGACTTCGGGAAAATCACGTTCGAACATGCGGATGTTCTCATAATTTGCACCGCGCCAGCTGTAGATTGACTGGTCGTCATCACCGACCACTGCAACATTTTTGTCCGCCAGAAGATGCATGAATTCGTACTGCTGAAGGCTTGTGTCCTGAAACTCGTCAACCATTATGTACTTGTACCGTTCCCGATATTTGGCAAGAACGTCAGGATGCTCTTTGAAAAGCTTGATGGGCAGCCCGATAAGGTCATCAAAGTCAACCGCATTGTACAGTTTGAGGCCCGCCTGGTATCCGTCGTAAAGTTTGCGGTACATGTCATTCTGAGATTCCCAGTTCCAGCGGCCGATTTTGATGTTTGAAAAAAGATTGCCGATTTTTGAAACATCAAGAGCATCGGCGGTAAAACCAAGCTCCCGGCCGGTATCTTTTATAAGCTGGTTACGGTCCGTATCGTCATAAATTGAAAAATTGGTACGCCAGCCCAGTTTGTCTATGTCCTGCCGCAGAATACGCACCCCGAAAGCATGAAAAGTGGAGACAGTAAGATTCTGCAGTTTTCGGCCTGTTAGCTGTTTTACGCGTTCTTCCATTTCCCGGGCCGCTTTGTTGGTAAAAGTGAGGGCAAGTATCGCACTTTGAGGAATGCCGCAGTCCAGCATGTGACTGATTCTGAATGTGATTACGCGTGTCTTTCCGCTTCCGGCGCCTGCAATGATAAGAAGAGCACCGTCGGTTGTGGACACAGCGCGGAACTGTTCGGGATTAAGTTCCTTTTTCAATTCGGCCAAATTCATAGGGCTTGGATTTTACGGAAAAATAGTTTTTTTTTCAATTATTTGCAGGGGGCCAAGGGGGATTCAGTGCGGAAAGATCCTTCGACTTCATTCGCTCCGCTCATTGCGCTCAGGATGACATGGAAGTGTCAATCATTGCGCTCATTCCGCTCAGGATGACATTGAGAGTATTGCCCGGAATGACAGGGAAAAAGTGCGGAAAGATCCTTCGACAAAAAAGTTGGGCGCGGGGTTGATTTGACAACTGCGTGTAAAAATTGCTACAATTTGGAAAATCGGTTTAGTATTCGATACCGCAAGCTCATAAAAGAGGTTTTACTATGTCAGTTTATGAAAAAGCATCAGCTTTTTTAGCCCGCCACGGATTTTCTGCAGCCGGCTACGACGTGAATTCCGTTATTTCAGGACTTTTGTATGACATGAAAAAAGGTCTTGCAGAAGGCAACGGAAATCTTGATTCCATGGATGCAACAGAAGAAATGATTCCCACATGGGGACTTCCTCCAGAAGAATCACCAAAAAATCAGAAAGTAATCGTTATTGACGCAGGCGGAACAAACTTCCGTTCATGCATCGTTACTTTTGATGAAAACGGAAATGCAACAATTTCTGACATGGAAAAAACCTCTATGCCGGGAATTGAACGGGAACTTTCAAAAAAAGATTTCTTTGAAGCAATTGCAAAGAATCTTGATCATCTTAAGAACAAAGCAAGCCGCATCGGTTTCTGTTTTTCATATGCAATGAAAATTACACCCGACGGTGACGGTGAAGTAATCAAATTCTCAAAGGAAATCAAAGCAAAAGAAGTTGAAGGTTCAATGGTAGGTGCATGTCTTTCTGACGCTCTGGTTGCCCGCGGATGGAACCGTCCGGAAAAAATCGTTCTTCTCAATGATACAACAGCAGCTTTGCTTGCCGGTGCCGCAAATGCTACAGAAGGCCGGGCATACGGTTCATACGTCGGTTTCATTCTTGGAACAGGAATGAACACAGCTTACATTGATCCGGAACCAATTGCAAAAATTGCCGGACTCAAAGATTCAAAGGGAAATCCTGCTCCTGTTCCCCAGATTGTTGTTTGTGAATCAGGCCACTTCAACAAAATACAGCGTTCTGATTTTGATATCGCTTTCGACAAAACTACACTTAATCCCGGAACTTATGTAATGGAAAAAATGTGTTCAGGCGGTTATCTCGGTCCTGTTACACTGGTCATGCTGAAACAGGCTGCTTCAGAAGGTCTCTTTACAAAACCGGTTGCAGAAAAAATTCAGGCAATCGAAAAACTTGCAGCAATGGACATGGACAAATTCCTTTATGCGCCCCGCAATACAGAAACACTTCTTGGTGCAGCTGTTGCAGAAGGAACACAGGAAGATGCTGACATGCTCTACACACTTCTTGATTCCGCAATTGACCGCTGTGCACGTCTTGCAACAGCTCTGATTGCAGCGGCTGCAATCAAAAGCGGAAAAGGTACAAGTGCAGCTCTGCCGGTTGGAATTGTGTGCAACGGAACAACTTTCTACAAATCACACAATCTTCAGCAGAGGGTTCGCGGCATGCTGAATCAGGTTCTTATTGACCAGCGCCATATTTACTTTGAAATCCTTACTATTGAAAACGATATTACTCTTGGAACAGCAGTAGCAGGGGCTTCCAAGTAATCGGTTTTATTTA
>JAKSTU010000079.1 GCA_024402435.1 Treponemataceae bacterium | reverse complement strand
TTTTTTTGTAATATTGAATTATTCCGCTGAAAGTTTATAATTCTCCACATGTTTTTTCCGAAGATAAAAAAATTTTTTGCTTTTCTTGCATTGTTCCTTGCTGTTTTTTCCTGTTATGCGGAGTCACAATACATAAAAACCGAGTTTTTCGACATTTTTTACAAACCTGAAGGTGAAAAATCCGCGATTCACATTGCAAACCATGCGGATGTTTTTTACCGCCAGATTGCAGAAAAACTGAATGTTGATACTTTCATGCGTTTTCCGGTGACAATTTACTCTGACACACAGGAATGCAATGCCTATTTTACGGCCTTTCCTTACAGCCGCATTGTAGTTTATGACACGGTTCCCGATTCAACGGAACTTGCCGTATATTCTGACACACTGCTTTCAATTTTTTATCACGAACTTGTGCATGCGGTGACACTTACAATCAACCTTGACAAATTTCCTCTTAAATTAGGCGACATTTTTTCACTGGAAGGGTTTCTCACAACTCTGATGATCAAAGAAGGTGCAACGGTTTCTTTTGAAAGCTTTGAAGGCGAAGGCCGCATCAATGACGGTGAAGCCATGCATTATGTGATTCAGGCAAAAGCTGAAAATTCATTTCCAAGTCCTTATGAGGCTTCCGGCGTCCGGGACGTTTATCCTTCCGCAAAATACGCATATTATATGGGAGGCGCTTTTTCCGATTATCTTCAGCGGACTTACGGAATGGAAAAATATGCTGAACTTTGGCATGCAATCAGTGACGGAAAAATCGGACTTTTCTCCCTTCTTGAAAAAACTTATTCAATTGTTTACGGCAAAGATTTGTCCGCACTCTGGAAAGATTTTGAAGAAAGCATTCCCCTGCAGGAATTTGCAGATTTTCCGGGAGAAAGAACGCTTTTTTCTGACGGTTCTTACGACTGTATTTCACATGTTCCCGGCACTGACAAAGATTTTGTATACGCTTCATATTTTGATTCCGGCGTTTTTTACGCAGAATACCTTTCTGACGATAAATTCCGTGTGACAAAACTTTTTGCCGCTGATTCAGGGCTGAAAGAACTTTCTTTTTCCCCGGACGGCCGTTATCTTGCGGTAATCGGACTGGAGCCGAAGGCAGAATCAGTGTACGGTCTGAAAATTTTTGACATGAAGACCAAAAAGTTTACGGCTGCCGCATTGGATTCTGTTCTTGACGGAGGCTTCATCACAATGAAAGACGGTTCCCTTGCAGTTGCGTGCGAAGGAATTTCCGGTTATGACACAGCTTTGTCAGTGTACAGAGCGGAAGATGTTCTTTCCGGGGAAAAAAAGCCGTTGCCTCTTTACAGAGAGAACCTGACCCGGAACAACGAGGTTTATGACATTTGTCCGGCAGGAACAGACACTTTTGCAATGCTACACAAAAATGAGGGAAAATGGTTTGCTTCGCTGGTGAACATTGATGACGGTGTGTCGCAAAGCTGGCAGTTTCCGGAGGGACTTAAACCAACCGCACTGAAAGAAACTCCTTTTGACGGCGAATTTACGCTGAATCTTTTTGCTGACGGATTGAAGGCCGGAACAGAAGATTTTCCCGGTTCAGTGCCCAGACTGGCAAAGCTTTTCATAAAAGATGACACAGCGGAACTTGTGTTTTTGAAAGAAGACATTTCAGGCGGTTTTTACAGTCCGGCAGCCCTTGAAAAAGGATATGTCTTTGCAGAACACAGGGCAAAAGTCAGAAAAGTCTGTTACATGAGCGAACCGGAAGAAAAGTGGAGCAAGCCCCTTAAACTTGAACAAAAATCCTTTGACTTGTCTGCAGAGCCGGAAGAAACTGAAGAAAAACTCGATTTGTCCCACGCATCTTTTGCTGATCTTTCAGAATACAGAACGCCAACGGGGACTTTTGTTCCAATTCCTTTGTATCCTTTGTCACCATATACGGAGTCGGGAATTACGACACAGCCTTTACTTGGTCTTACATACATTACCTCTGATCCCCTTATGGAAAATGCCTTTGCTTTCGGTGGAGGATTCGACATTTTTTCACCTTCTATGAATGCAAACTTTCAGTATCTTTACGAAAAAGAAAGTTTTTCAGGTTTTTCCATGGCTTCAGTAAGCTGGATTTTTCCCGGAGCTTTTGATTTGTCACTGGTTTCTTCAGTTGCAGGCAAAAAACCGCTTTTCAGTCTGAACAATGCTTTTTCATGGGAAAATGTCAACAGAATCGTCTATAAATCAGGAACCAACAGAATCGGCATTGATGAAGTTTTTGCCTTGTCTCTTAATTTCAAGTCTTCAAGAGGTTCAAGTCATTGGGGATGGGATTCACTTTCCTTTGCAGTCCAGCCTTGGATTTCAGGAGTTTATGACATCAATCGGAACAACATTGTCCTTATGGGAGATGTTTCACTAAAAGCCTCGGCGAGCCTTGCAAAACTTTTGCCCTTCAGCACCCATTCCGGCCTTACATTCAACATGCCCCTTAAAGTTTCTGCCGCACTGCTGCCGGAACCTGACACATTTTTGGATTTGTCTTCAGACATTGTGCTTTTCGGTGCGGAAATCCAGAAATCTTTGCCCTTGTATTTTTACCTGAACCGGGTTTCACTAAAAGGCGGTTACTTTGCAGACTGGAAAGAAAGCCTTTTTCCCCTTGCAGTTTCAAGGCTTCCGGAACTTTTTTCAAACATGGATTCAATGAAAATGAAACAGGGTTTTTCACTTGAAACATCTTTGACAATGTCTTCAACAATCGGAATGTTTGCAAACACTGAATCACAGTTTGACCTTTCCGCACGCCTTGAATTCTACATGCAGAACCAGCAGAATTCCGGAAAAAAAGTTTCGTTTTTCCTCTTGGGAGAACTGGTATTCTGAAAATGATTGAAATTTATTGTAAAATAAGATAGGTTAGAACCGTGTTATTCAGATATACGACAGACGCAAAGGGGCGTGCACACAAAGCCGCCGTTATTTATACAAAAGAAGAACATTGCATTCAAAAAGAAAAAATTGATCCGGACGCGCTGCGGATTATTTCACAATTCAAAGATTACGGATTTACAGCATATCTTGTAGGCGGCGCAGTAAGGGACCTTCTGGTCGGAAACCGGCCGAAAGATTTTGATATTGTTACCGATGCAACACCTTCACGAATCAAAAAACTTTTCAGGAATTCCAGAATAATCGGAAAACGCTTCCGTCTTGTACACATTTTTTTCGGGACAAAGATTTTTGAAGTCAGCACATTCCGTTCAATTGCAGACGGCACAGTGGGCAATGATTTCGGAACAATTGACGAAGATGTGCGCCGCCGTGATTTTACGCTGAACGCCCTTTATTACGATCCTTTGAAAGAGCAGATAATCGATTATGTAGGCGGTGTCCGCGACATCCGTAAAGGTGTGATAAAACCTGTTATTCCAATGAAGACAATTTTTGTGGAAGACCCGGTCCGCATGATCCGCGCCATAAAATATGCCGCTTCCACAGGTTTTAAAATGCCCCATTCACTTACGGCAAAAATCTGTTCTTCGGCACATCTTCTTTCACCGATTTCTCCTTCAAGACTGACTGAAGAACTGCTTAAAATCGTTAATTCAGGCCACGCGCACAAGATCATTACACTGGCACTGGAAACAGACATTTTCATGCATCTTCAGCCGGGAGCAACTTCTCTTATGTACGCCAAAGAGGAATTTGCAAAGAATTATATGGCCCACATTCAGGAACTGGATGATTATGTGGCTGCAAATCCGGACTCAAGGCTCGGCAACAAGCTTTCTTACATTATTTATGATTTTGTTGAAAGCCTGACGGACTGGTCAAAGGAAATTGAAGAATCTGCTGCAGGAGAACTTTATACAAAAACGTGGAATCAGGTCCGGCATTTTGTGCTTCCCATGAATCCCCAGCGGACGGAACTGGAATATGCAATCCGTCTTGTACTTAAAAAGCTGGGAGTAACGATAAAGATTCCGCGGGATGCTTTTTCCGGCAAGAAAAACAGGAACGGAAACAGGGGACCGAAAGGGCAGACAAAAAAAAGTTGAAATGGATTTTTCATAAATGACAAAATTTGAAAAAATGTAGTTCATTTATGTTGACAAAAAATCAAAAAATGTTATAATACATTGACACTTAGAGAGTAACTGTGATATATTTGTCAAGTTATTATAACAAATAAATTTAGCGAGGTTGATATATGGCAGTACCTAGAAGTAAAACATCAAAAGCTCGTACAAAGAGAAGACAGACCATCAACATGAAGTTGAAGGCTCCTGCTCTTACAGAGTGCGGCAATTGTGGAAACTTGACTATGTTGCACCGTGTATGCCCCAAATGCGGTTTCTACCGCGGTCGGCAGATTATTACACCTGAAAGCAACTAAACAGGAGTAAAAGATGGACGAACTGTTCGTAAAAATGCAGAAACTTATTGCGGAAAAACTTGATGTTGATGAATCAAAAGTAACACTTGATGCATCATTCCGTCAGGATCTGGGCGCAGACAGCCTGGATACTTATGAGTTGGTTTATGCTATCGAAGAAGAACTGAGCGTAAGCGTACCTGATGAAAAAGCAAACGAATTTGAAACAGTTCGTGACGCATACGAGTTCATTAAATCACAGCAGAACTAAGTTTCTCCTGATTTAACTGAAGAAGGCTTTTAATGAAAATTAAAAGCCTTTTGTTTTTTAAAGGGTTGTTTCGGGGTGGAAGAGGATTTTTTTTGAAGAGATTCTTCGACTTCGCTCAGAATGACAGGGGTTTTGTCGTTCAGAATGACAAAAGTTATTCGCTTGGGATGACAGGGCTCAGTTTGTCAGGATGGCATGGGTTGTTTCGGGCCAGGAAGAGGATTTTTTTTGAAGAGATTCTTCGACTTCGCTCAGAATGACAGGACACAGTTTGTCAGAATGACATAAGTTATTCGCTTGGGATGACAGGGCACAGTTTGTCAGAATGACATAGTTTTTATTGCTCCGAATGACAAGACATTGGATATAATCAAATCAGAGGTTTTTGCAAATTATATGTTTCAGAAAAATCATAAAGCACAAGCACTTTCCGAGCAGAGAAAGAATACGCTTGTGGATTTCCAAAAACGGCTGGGTGTTCGCTTCAAAGATTTGACGCTGCTTGACGCGGCTTTTCATCATCGTTCATACGCAAACGAAGCGCACAATCACGGCAACAATGAACGGCTGGAATTTCTTGGCGATTCTGTACTTGGTCTGACAGTTGTTTCCTATTTGTATGACTATCTTCCCGACCATGCCGAAGGTGAACTTGCCAAAATAAAATCAATGGTGGTGTCCGAACTGATTCTTTCGGAAATTGCACTGCGGATCGGTCTTGACAAATGTCTATGCTTGGGCCGCGGTGAAGAACATTCGGGAGGCCGCCAGAAAAAGCCGATTCTTGCAGACGCAATGGAAGCGGTATTCGGTGCTTTTTATCTGGATTCCGGCTTCAACAATGCACAGGAACTGATTCTTTCACTGCTGGTTCCGGAGATTCACAAGGTGATTGAGAACAAAGGCCACAAAGATTTCAAGACGATTCTCCAGGAATATGTGCAGAAACAGTACAAAAAATGTCCCAAATACATGCTGGTAAAGACAACGGGTCCGGATCATGACCACACTTTCTGGATTTCTGTTGACATAAACGGCACTGTGTACGGTCCTGTTGCAGGAAAAAGCAAGAAACTTGCGGAACAGAACCTTGCAGAAGACGTGTGTGCAAAACTGAATCTGAATCAGGGATAAGAAAGGGAAAAAGGAAGAGGGAACAAGGGACAGGTGTTAAGGTGATAGGTGTTATCCAGAGTGCGGCCGTAGGGGGAGACTTTCCCCGCAAGAATTCATTAAATTGAAATGCAAATTGAATGAGGTGAAATATGATTTACAGACGGCTTGGAAAAACTGGACTCTTGGTCAGTGAAATCGGTTTTGGGGGTGAGTGGCTTGAGCGGCATCCGGAAGATGAATCGGTGGAACTTTTGAAATATGCGTCTTCCAAGGGTATAAACATTATTGACTGCTGGATGCCGGATCCCAAATCACGGGACATTATCGGCAAGGCTATGAAGGGGAACCGGGACAAATGGTATGTTCAGGGGCATTTCGGTTCCACATGGCAGAACGGTCAGTACGTCCGCTCAAGGGACATGAAGTTTGTAAAGCCTGCTTTTGAGGATCTTCTTGCAAAGCTGGGGACTGATTACATTGATCTTGGAATGATTCACTACATTGACACTCTTGAAGAATGGAACGCCATTCAGGATTCGCCTTTTATGGATTATGTGCTTGAAATGAAGCAGAAGGGCGTGATCCGTCATATCGGTTTGAGTTCCCATGATCCGAAAGTTGCGGCATTGGCGGTAAAGTCAGGCCTAGTTGAAATGCTTCTTTTCAGCGTAAATCCGGCTTTTGATCTCCTTCCTTCGGGAGAGGATCTGAATGATTTGCTTGCCGAAGGCTACAGATATGACCAGGGGCTTAACGGTATAAACAAAGAAAGGGCTGATTTGTACAAGCTTTGCGAAGAATACGATGTGGGAATTACTGTCATGAAAGGTTTTGCAGGCGGGCGCCTCTTTGATCCGAAACGTTCGCCTTTTGGTGTGGCTATGACTCCGCTTCAGTGCATTCACTATGCTTTGACCCGCCCGGCTGTAAGTTCCATTGAATGCGGTTATGACACAAAAGAACAGGTTGACGAAGCTTTGTCTTACGAAACTGCAGGTGCCGAAGAAAAGGATTATGGCGCGGTTCTTGCAAATGCTCCTTTGCATTCGTATGCCGGTCAGTGCACTTATTGCGGTCATTGCCGGCCTTGTGTTTCAAACATTGATATTGCAATGGTCAACAAGTTTTATGACTTGGCTACAATGCAGGATGAGGTGCCTCAGTCTGTAAAAGACCATTACAAGCTGCTGGAACACAGGGCGTCTGAATGCATTGGCTGCAGGGCCTGCGAAAGCCGCTGTCCCTTTGGTGTACAAATTGCAGACCGGATGAAGAAAGCGGCAATGGAGTTCGGGGTTTGAGCGCGGATGACAATGCTGTGTGCGCGGGACAAAGTTTTGCTATGGGTGCAGGACAAAGTTTTGCGGGTGCAGGACAGAACTGTTGCTTTTGGCGCGCTTTATTGGCGGGCATTGTGTTTTTTCTGAAGAAAGTTATATAATGTGAGCATCTTACAAAGGCGCAGGATTTCCGTGTGAAGTTCTGCGCTTTTTTTTTCAGTTTGATTGCCCGTGGCTTGCCGCTGACAGTGGTTTTAGCGGAGGGCAGCGTTTTTTTCAGGAGGAATTATGAGAGTCGTAATTATTGGAAGCGGTGCAATGGGCTGTCTTTACGGAGCCTATTTGAGCAAGAACAACGAAGTCGTCATGCTTGACAGTTTTGAACCTCAGGTAAAGGCTCTTAATGAAAACGGCATTTCTGTCCTTGAAGAAGACGGAAAAGAATACAGTTACAAAAACATAAAAGCATATAAATCAGGTGAATACCATGAAGAAGCCGACCTTGTAATCGTGTTTGTAAAATCAACATTTACAGAAGATGCACTTCATGACAACAAATCACTTTTTGCAAACCACACGATTGTAATGACACTGCAGAACGGAGCCGGAAACGACCGGAAAATCGCAAAATATGTGGCAAAGAAGAATATCTTAATCGGAACAAGCAAGCACAACTCCGTAAATATGGGAGGCGGAAAAATCCGTCATTCAGGAACAGGTGAAACAACAATCGGAAGCAACTCTGACTCAAGAAAAACCCTTGAGACCATTGAAAATCTTCTTAAAGAAAGCGGCTTCAAAGCTGAAATTACCGACGATATCCAGCGCATTATCTGGAGCAAACTTTTCGTAAATCTTTCAATCAACACATTCACTGCCATTACAAGGTCACCGATCGGCTCCATGATCGACAACAAATACGCCTGGGACTTTGCGGAAAAAATGATCTGCGAAGCTGTTGATGTGGCAGAAGCTGACGGAACTCATTTTTCTTATATGGAAGTTCTGAACATGGTTCATCATGTTTGCGAAGACGCGGGCAAAGGTTATTCATCAATGTCTCAGGATGTAATGAACTGCCGGCGCACTGAAATTGACGCAATCAACGGTGCCATTGTTGAGCAGGCAAAAATGTACAATGTTCCGGTTCCTTACAACTCGCTTATTGTGGACTTGATTCATGCCATTGAAGGAGCGTATAAGTACCAGACAAAAGCATAACAGGTCGAAAATCAAAACTGAATCAGACTTCGTCAACCAGATGATTGGCGGAGTCTTTTTTTTGTGGGGCATCGTGG
>JAKSTU010000078.1 GCA_024402435.1 Treponemataceae bacterium | reverse complement strand
GCGGCATGACAAAGCGGGGCATTCACTTCGTGCGTTCCGGGCGGCATGACAAAGCAGGGCATTCGCTGTGCTCATCCTGCGCCTACACGCTGTCATTCTGCGCCTACACGCTGTCATCCGGAGCAATGTAAACGAAACCGCTAAAATTGCGCGGTTTCGTTTACTGGGAGTTTCCGTGGGAAACTCCGGTTTGCATTTTTTTTGTCGAAGGATCTTTTGCGACACAAGCGTTTCAAATTCACTTACTATGTTCGTTTCTCTCAAGATGACAGGTTTTGCGCAAAACTGCACTCAATAGTCGTAATTGTCAGACTTTTTGTACAGATTTGCGCTGCCGGAACTTTTGTGCGCGCCGCCGCGGAAATCTCTTCCTGTTGATTTTTTTCCGTCATAACCGCGGGAAGGTCTGTCTCCGAAGCTTTTTCTGTCTCTCCGGTTTCTTCTGTCAGGTCTGTCATAGCGATCAGAACGATCATTACGATCTTTATAATCGTTGCGTTCTCTTCTGTCAGGGCGCTCATTGCGATCAGCACGATCATTATGATCATTACGATCGTTGCGATCGTAGCGTTCTCCTTCGCCATGATCAAAACGGTCCTGCCGTTTTTCAAAAGTGCGTTCACGGTCTCTTCTTTCGCCGCCGAAATCCCTTCTGTCGTCATTGTTTCTGCGTTCCCGGCGGGGCTTTTCATCCTGCCAGTCTCCGGCCTTTGTGTCCTGATGCATATGGGGCAGCTTCTTGTCTCTTTTTGAATAATCCAAGGCGCGCTGTGCATCTTTTACAGGAAGACTTACCAGACTGAAATTCTCGGTTACAGTAATGCGGTCCACCGCATTCTGACGGATGTTGAGCAGTTTGCTGAAGAATTCTGCTACACCACGGGCATTCATTCCGTCCCGCCGGCCCAACTGCACAAAAATGCGCATCTGGTTAGGATTGTCACTGCCGAATCCCCGGCCTTTTCCGCCGCCGTTTACAAAGGATTTTTGTGTCGTGATGGAACCGTATCTGCTTGTATCAAGAGAACGGCCGCATGCTTCCTGAAGAAGACGGGCAACCAGTTCTTCTCCGTCTTTCTGAGCACAAAGTTCCTGGGCAAAATCACGGAAAATGCGGCGGATTCTGGGAAGCTCTTCCCGGGCGGGCTGAACTTCTGCATTGTCTTCGGATGTATCCGGTGTTTCAGAAACTGAATCGGGTGCATCTTCTGCAAAAACTTCGTTTTCTTCTGCACTGTTCAAGGCCATTGCAGAATTTTCTGCTGCAACTGCTGATTCTGCTTCTTCAGTTTCTTCAATTTCAGCTTTTTCAATCATTTTTCCGAGAAGCTTGTTCCTGAGATCTTCAAAAACACGCTCTTTCTTTACTGCAATAACTTCATCAACTGAGGGCACCTGGTCTTCAATCAGTTCGCCTTTTGTGCCTTTTTTTGCAAAGTGCTTGATATATTCAAGTTTGCGGCGTTCTTCGGGACGGACCAGCGTGTATGCAAGACCTTTTGCTCCTGCACGTCCTGTGCGTCCGATTCTGTGAACATATGTCGGCCCGTCATAGGGAAGGGCATAGTTTACAACGTGTGTAAGTCCTTCAATATCAATACCGCGTGCTGCAACGTCTGTGGCAACCAGAATGCGTGTTTTTCTGCGGCGGAAGCGGTCAAGAATCTTTTCGCGCTGACTCTGTGCAATGTCACCATGAAGAGCAACTGCATCATAGCCGCGCTCATCAAGCTGTTTTGCAACCATATCTGCGTCGTTCTTTGTCATTGTGAATACGAGTCCGTAAAAATCCGGCGAAATGTCAATCAGTCGTACCAAAGCTTCGATTTTTTCGTATTCTTTTACAATCCAATAGTGCTGTTCTGTAAGAAGCGGTTCTTCAGGCTTTGTCTCTTCTTCAAGAATTTCGTAATCGCCCATGAATTTTCCTGCAATCTTGAGGATTTCAGGAGGCATTGTTGCAGAAAAAAGCAGAATTCTGCTCTGAGGATTTGCCTGTTCAAAAATTGATTCGATATCGTCAATGAATCCCATGTCAAGCATTTCATCAGCTTCGTCAAGAATGAAGTAAGAAATGTTTTCAAGGCGCAAAGTTCCCCGTTCCAGATGATCTTTTACACGACCCGGAGTACCGACCACAATTTCTACGCCGCGGCGCAGGTCTTTAAGCTGGATTCCCATTGAAGCACCGCCGTAAACAGCGGTAAGGCGTGGAAAATTGTTCGTAGAAAGGGATTCAATCTCACGGCAGACCTGCATTGCAAGTTCGCGTGTAGGTGCAAGGATCAGTGCTTGTGGATGACCTTTGTCTTCACGGATTTTCTGAACCAGTGGCAGTCCGAAAGCGGCGGTTTTTCCCGTACCTGTACGGGCTTTTGCAATAAGGTTCGCATCACCTTCCAAAAGGCGCGGAATTGCCAGAATCTGAATGGGTGAAGGTTGTGTAAAACCTTTCTTTTCTACGGCTTTGAGTGTCTGTTCATCAAGCCCAAGGTCTTCAAAAGACATTGATTCTTCGGTTGTCTGGTCATTAATCTGTGGTGTTTCTGTTTGTTCCATTAATTATCCTTGCAGTGTTTGCAAAAATTTAGCATAAAACTGCAATGATTTCAATCATCCAAAATATTTTTCAAAGTGATGAAATTCTGTTTTCTGAACTTTTTTTTCGGATTTTGAAAAATATGCACTGTAAAAAATTCTGTTTCGTGTTGAAAGAAAAAGTTGAATTCGGTAAAATCCCTTATGCCCGTAGTAAACGGGCTTTATTTTCTGCCTGAAAAGGCTTTATTCGGATTTGGAAAACCTTGTCCGATGTTGTGTTTTAAGGAGAGTTTATGAAAAACACAAAAAAACTGATCGTTGTACTGGCACTTCTTGTACTTTGCACAGCAGTATTTGCACAGAGCTACGGTTATCAGAAAATTACAAAATCTGACATTCAGACTTATGTTTCCTACATGGAAGATCCTACAAGTGCAGCAGCAATTACTGTTCTTACTACTATGTCTTCTGACAAAATTGCTGTTCTCGGCGCAGGATTTTACTATGTGTTCAGTGAAGAAGTTGTTTCTGCAATGTACGGCGCAGACACAATCGCAATGTATTCAATGATGGGTATTGACTTGGTTGCAACTACAAAAGCACAGTATGCAAGCCTTATGGATCCCCGCGATGTTGAAACATTCGACAAAAACAAGGACATCATTCTTAAATCAAAAGTTCTTAGAGAAATCTATCTGGACAGCTACAACTGAGAATGATTTCCGGCTTCTCTCAATGAAGTCGTGATTTGAAAAGCAGTTTTTGGCAACAAAGACTGCTTTTTTTTTCAAACTTTTTTATTCGGCTTTCAGCGCATCCAGTTCTTCTGCAGTAAGCGGACGGTAAGATCCCTTTGCTAAATCCGGATCCAAAGAAAGCTTTCCTTCTTTTATACGCTTCAAATAAATCACTTTGTTGTTTACAGCAAGAAACATTCTCTTGACCTGATGGAATTTCCCTTCGGTAATGGTGAGTCTTGCAGAATTTTCTGAAACCCACTCAATGTCCGCACTTTTTGCAAGAAAAGCATCTTCCCGTCCGTCTCTTGGAACTTCAATTCCTTTTTTGAACTGCTCGGCAATTTCGGCCTGTTCCTTTGAATCAACTGATTTTTCCAGTTCTGCGTAATAAGTTTTTGAGACGTCGTTTTTCGGGGAAATAAGCCGGTGAGTCAGTTCTCCGTCGGTAGTAAGAATAAGGAGGCCTTCCGTATCAATGTCCAGACGGCCGATAAAGTGAAGCCGCCCTGTTTCGTAGGCATGGTATTCAGGACCTTCAAGACAGTCAAAAACTGTTTCATGTTCTCCGTCTTTTGTGGAACATACTGTACCGCCTTTTTTGTTCATCATAAGGTACAGTTCTTTTACAAAGGTGATGCATTCTCCGTCAACGCAAACTTCGTCAGCATCCGGATCAATGTGTGTGTCACTGGCCGTGCAGCGGACGCCATTGACCGTAACTTCGCATTTGTGAAGAATTTTCTTTACATCCTTGCGGCTTCCGAAGCCCTGCCGCGCCAAAAGTTTGTCTATACGTTCCTGTGCCATTCAAAGATGATACCACATGGAACGTGACTTGCGCAAAGGGGATTTGTTCAGCTCTGATTTGCTGGATATGCTGCCATGTTGAAAATGGTAGTATTGAGTTTACGCCCGCATTGGTATAGAATAACAGTGAAAAAAATCGTTTCGGGTGGAGGAAGTCGTGAAGCTGGCAAAAACAATCGGCAAAACAATCGTGCTTTTGCTTCTGGTCATCATAATGGTGCTGCTGGCGCTTCTGTGGTTTGATTATCTGGGTGTCATCCAGGCAAAGTCAGTTTTTGCGCCTGTTTACAATTTTCTGGGGCTTCAGACACAGACTTCCGAATCAATAACAACTACCGGCAATCTTGTTTCCATTAATCTTGACGATGAACGTTTTGCAAAGCGTCTGGAGCAGCTTGATCTGCGCAGACAGGAACTGGATCTGCGTGAAAGTAAGATTTCCCAGCAGGAAACACAGAATGCACAAATCACGGAAGAACTTGAGGAACGGAGAATTTCTCAGGAAGAACGTGAAAAAACATTCAACAATATTCAGAAAAAATACGATGATAGAGATGTAAACATCACATTCAACGCATCTAATCTGAACAGTATGCGTCCTGAGAATGCGGTAGAAATCCTGCTTGCAATGGAAGACCAGGACATGATTGATGTGCTTCGTAAAGCCGACGAGCTTGGTGGCGCACAGTCTCAGGTTTCTTACTGGCTGTCTTTAATGCCGGCAGACCGCGTAGCCGAACTGGTACGCAAGATGAACAGCAAACCGACTTCTCTTGAATAATGAATTTCTGACAATCGGCAGAGATTCTTTCAATTTACCGATGTTTACATCGGAGGGTGCCGATGGCATCGTTGAACATTCTGCCTGCAGAAATCGATTTGTCAGGGTTGGGTAATTCCTTAAACACGCTCAGTGCTTCTTCAAACACACAGACCAAACCTTTGTCCTTGCAGGGGGAATCTTTTGCCGCATTTCTGGACCGCGCACAGAATCAGTACACAACTGAAGGCGCTCAGAAAGACAATTATGCTTACAAGGCAAGTACCCGGGAAACTGCTGATTCAAAAGCAGAGCAGACTGCAGAAAAAAAATCAGAGACTGAAGAAAAGGCTGTTCATGACACACCGAAGGAAACTGCTGCCCGGAAAAATGAAAATGGTGAAGACAGAACAGAACCTGTAACTGAGAAAGCAAATATTCCTGCGGACAAAAATACTGAAAAAATACTGAATCAAGGCAAAAAAACTCCTGTTGATTCAATTATGGAAAAAATTCTTGCTGAATCAGCGGAAAAAATCACTTTTGATGAAGCGGCTGCAGCGGAAGAAGATGCTGACATTCTTCAGAATGTGCTGACAGATGAAGTTTTTGAATGGCTCAAAATGCCGGTTGAACAGGATGTTGAATCAGAAAAAGAAACTGCCGCTGATTCTCTGAAAATTGCTGCAAAAAAATCAGAAGAAAAAACTGATTCTGTTGATGAAACTTTGGCTCAAATTTCAGCTTTTCTGGAAGACAATAACAATCAGCTGCCGGATCTTGCAGAAATTGCAAATGCTGATTCTGTGACAGAAGAAGAAATTGCTGAAATTGAAAACCTGAATACAAAACTTAATTCAAAGTCAGAAAACCGTTCAGAAATTTCCGGCAAAATCGAAATAATTGATGAACGAACTGCTGTTCCTGAAAAATCAGATTCTGAAAAGCTGGTAGCGGACAATGGGACTGTTCAGAATTATGCTTTTGCAGAAAAAGTTTACGGAAAATCCTCAGATATTGAAAAATCGGATTTGAAGGCGGATGAAAAATCTGTACAGTCTGCAGACAAACCTGATCTTTTTGTAAGAACTGTTTCTTATGACGGAAACGGAAATGCTGAAATGCAGCTTTCTCTTCCTGAAACAGCTCTTCCCGGTGCAAATCCTGATGCAGCAATTACAGAAGGCGTTCCCCGCAGTGACTTTGCATCAATGCTTTCTCAGGAAATCTCTTCAAATGCAGGGGAATTTGTCCGTGCAGGTTCAATTGTTCTCCAGGACAACAACAAGGGAAGCATCAATTTAATTTTGCGTCCTGAAGAACTTGGAAATGTTAAGATAAAATTGGAATTATCCGACAATCAAATATCAGCCAAAATCGTGGTTGCAACACAGGAAGCATACGAAGCATTCAAACAGAATTTGAATGATCTGAAGAATGCTTTTGCTGCAAGCGGTTTTGAGACAAACGGTTTTGACCTGACTTGGGCGGGAAGTCAGAATGGCAGTTCCGGTTCTCAGGGTCAGGAAAATCAAAGCCGTCAATACGAATTGGCACAGACTGTGTATCAGGATAACGAACCTTATGCAGACGAGAGCACGCCTCAAGGTCCGGATGACGGATACAAGTCTTCATCAATAAATCTGGTTGCATAATTGTTTACAGGAGTGGGTATGTCAACAACGATTAATACAACGATGAGTGCGCAGGAGCAGATGAACGTTCAGAACGCAGTAAATCTGCAGAACGCAAAAAATGCTTCGGAACTTGGGCGCACAACAAGTTCAGGCCTTGGAAAGGATGATTTTCTGAAGCTGCTGATTACACAGCTTGCAAATCAGGATCCTACAAGTCCTATGGAAAACACCGAGTTCATCGCTCAAATGGCTCAGTTTTCATCTTTGGAACAGATGAACAATATGGCTACAAGCTTTGCTCAGATGGCAAACATGATTACATCAAACGAAGCTTCAAACACAGTTGGAAAAACTGTTGAACTCAATGTCAACGGAAATTCCATTACAGGAATGGTTGAAGCCGCGGTCCGTGGGGATATTCCTCAGATTCAGGTAAACGGATCACTTTATGATTTGAATTCTATTTACAAGGTTTACGCAGACTAAAAGAGGTACAGAATATGATGAGATCACTTTACGCCGGTGTTTCCGGCATGCAGAATCACCAGACTCGCATGGATGTTATCGGAAACAACGTTTCCAACGTCAATACAACTGGTTTTAAACGCGGACGCGTAAACTTTCAGGACATGATCAGTCAGCAGACTGCAGGCGCTGCATCTCCTACAGACGAGTTGGGCGGTGTCAACCCGAAAGAAGTCGGACTGGGCGTTTCTGTTGCCTCAATCGATACAGTTTTTACACAGGGAAATCTTCAGTCAACCGGAATTACAACTGATATTGCAATTCAGGGTAACGGTTTCTTCGTAATGAAAAGCGGTGAAGAATCTTTTTACACACGCGCCGGTACATTCGGTGTTGATGAAAACGGAACTTTGGTAAACCCTGCAAACGGTATGCGTGTTCAGGGATGGATGGCCCAGGAACTGAACGGTGAAATGGTAATCAATACTGCAGGAACTGCGGAAGATCTTACGATTCCCGTAGGTCAGAAAGATCCTGCAAGAGCAACTACAAATGTTGATTTTGCCTGTAACCTGAACAAAAATACTCCTGTTTTGGGAGAAAATGCTACAGAAAGCGAGATTGCAAAAGCAACTTGGGGAACTGAAACAAAGATTTATGACAGTTTCGGTAATGAACACATGCTTTCTGTTTCTTTTACACGTGTGCCTGAGACAGACAACCAGTGGGTTGCAACTGTAAACGTTGATGCTGAAAATGCAGCAGAAACACAGACTCGTGTTGGTCTTGGCACAACAGACGGAATGGAAAATACATTCACAGTAACTTTTGACAACTTCGGACGTCTTGCATCTGTAATTGATTCAGCCGGAAATGTGTCAAATCCCGAAGGTGAGATTTCTATTCAGGCAAGTTTTGCTGTTGCAGGCGGAAACTTTGATGAAGAAGGAAATCCTCTCCGTCAGACAATGAATATCAATGTTGGAACAATCGGTTCCATGAAAAACACGATTACCCAGTCTGCATCTTCAAGCAGTACAAAAGCTTTCTATCAGGACGGCTACACAATGGGTTATCTGGACAACTTCAAGATTGACTCAAGCGGAATCATTACCGGTGTTTATTCAAACGGAACAAGCCGCTCAATCGGTCAGATTGCCATGGCAAGCTTCATCAACCAGGGCGGTCTTGAAAAAGCCGGTGACAACACTTACCGTGCGTCAAACAACTCTGGTCTCGCAAATATCAGTATTTCAGGAATTGCCGGAAAAGGAAAAATGCTTTCCGGTGCGTTGGAAATGTCAAACGTTGATCTTACAGAGCAGATGACTGACATGATTGTTACCCAGCGTGGTTTCCAGGCAAGTTCCAAAACGATTCAGACAGCAGATACTCTGCTGGATACAGTTCTGAACCTTAAACGCTGATAAAAACTGATTATTGAACCGGTTTTTGAGACTGAATGATTCCTGAACCGGTTCAAA
>JAKSTU010000077.1 GCA_024402435.1 Treponemataceae bacterium | reverse complement strand
TGTAGAATTCTACAAAAAAGGCGATTTTATGATTAAAAGAGACAAATATCTGAATTTACTTATTCAAAACAAAGATAATGGATTTCCCAAAGTTATTACAGGCATAAGGCGATGCGGAAAATCATTTTTGCTGAAAGAAATATATAAATCCTATTTGTTGAATCAATCAGTTCCGGAAGACAGCATATTGATTGTTGAACTTGATGACGACAGAAATATTATGTACCGTGATCCAATAAATCTTGGTGAATATGTCAGGAATTATTGTAAAGATAAAAGTCGGTGCTATGTTTTTCTTGATGAAATTCAAAAGGTTTTTCCCATTGTAAATCCAGTTCTTACAGAAGGAAAGCATATTCCTGCTAAGAAAAATGATGAGCAGATTGTTACTTTCGTTGATGTTATTCTTGGACTTGCTCGTGAAAAAAATATTGATTTATATGTTACTGGTTCAAATTCAAAAATGCTTTCCTCTGACATAATAACAGAATTCCGAGATAAGGCTGTAAACATTCAGCTGCTTCCTCTTTCTTTTGAGGAATTTGCAGATTACAAAGATGGCTCTGAAACGGATTTGCTCCTGGAATATATGCAGTTTGGTGGGCTTCCCCTTGCTGTGTTAAAATCAGAAGAAGAAAAGAAATCCTATTTGAAAAATTTGTTTGAAATGACATATTTTAAAGATATTATTGAACACAACTCATTGAAAAAAACTTCTTCTCTTGATGAATTATGTAATCTTATAAGTTCACTAACCGGTCAGCTGATTAATTCAGAAAAAATAGCAAATACATTCAGGTCTGTAAAAAAAGAAAAGATTGATTCAGAAACTGTTGATAAATATATTGAATATTTTATTGATTCATTTTTGATGCGTGAAGCTAGGCGATATGACCTGAAAAGGAGAACTGAAATAGGTGCATTGCGTAAGTATTATTTTCTGGATACAGGACTTAGAAATGCCCGTTTGAATTTTGCTTTTCCTGATGAAGGGCAGATGCTTGAAAATATTGTTTATAATGAATTAATTTACAATGGCTATACCGTGAATGTAGGAACTTTTGACACAGTAGAAAAGGATAAAAATGAAAAATCTGTTCGAAAAACAAACGAAGTTGATTTTTTTGCTAGAAGAGGAATTAATCAGTTTTATATTCAGGTAAGTGCAAATATATCTGATGCAGAAACAAGAGCACGGGAGATAAGACCTTATTTGATGTTGAAAGACCAGGTTCGTAAAATTATTGTAGTGAATCAGAACATAAATGAAACTCTTGATGAAAATGGATTTGTAATTATTGGTGCAATCGATTTCTTGCTAAGATTCATTAAGTAGTTGCTGACGGTAGATTTTATTGAAAATTACTAAAATCTATCCTACAATAATAAACGTGTTGACTAAAGTTTTATCAAACAATACCCTCATCTGCTCATCTGCTCATCTGCTCATCTGCTCATCTGCTCATCTGCTCATCTGGTCGCAAGCTGGCGCTTGCTTACCGAGTTTTTGCGTAGCAAAAACTCGCTCATGGGAAAATAATCTTTCGTCAACAAAATTAAATTACGGAAATAATTAGGCATTTTGCCGTGCATTTTAAAATGTGCGGTAAGATGCCTTTTTTGTTTTTAAATTAAATCGGAGGAATACTATGAAAAGTATTTTGAAAAAAGTCGCAGGAATTGCACTTGTTGCAGGTCTTGCATTGGGAATCATGGGCTGTCCATCTAATATAGATTCTCATGTACACACATTTTCCACAGAATGGAAAAGCGATGCCACACACCACTGGCACGCCGCAACCTGTGAACACACAGCAGAAGTAAAGGACAAGGCAGAACACAGTTTTGGGGAATGGACAATTACACTTCAGCCAACAGAAGAAGCTGAAGGAACAAAAGAAAAAGAATGTTCTGTCTGCCACTACAAAGCTGAAGAAGCAATCGCAAAACTTGAACACACTCACACATTCGCAACAGAATGGACAAATGACGCAACCCACCACTGGCACGCTGCAACATGTGAACACACAACAGAAGTAAAGGACAAGGCAGAACACAGTTTTGGTGAATGGAAATCAAATGACGACGCTACAACAGAAGCCGACGGAACAAAAACAAGAACCTGTTCTGTATGTGGATACAAAGATACTGTAACTGATGAAGGCAGTAAAATTGAAATTGTCGCAACCCCAGCATTCAGCGTTGCAGTAGGTGCAGTTGTAAGCGGAACAGAAGTAACAATCACTTGTACAACAGAAGGTGCAAAGATTTACTACACAACAGACGGATTTGCTCCAACAGCGTCAAGCACAGAATACACAGCCGCAATCAGCGTAACGGAAGCCGTAACACTTAAGGCAATTGCGGTAAAAGACGGAATGAATGACAGTGCAGTTGCAAGTGCTAGTTATAAAGTTATTGCACCTGCACCAGATGGTTTTGTAACAGTAATTGGCGGAACAGTAACAGGTGCCGCATACACAGGCAATTATAAAGGTGTATTCCCTGCAGGAAGAAACGTAACTTTAGGCTCTTTCTATATGGGTAAATATGAAGTTACACAGGCACAGTACAAGTCTGTAATGGAAGGACAGAAAGTAACTGTTGATGGAACAGAATATACTCTTGCAGATTCTCCATCACTTTGTGTTCAGGGAAGCACAAGGTTCAAAATTGATGCAGATAAAGACCATGCAAATCACCCTGTAGAAAATGTAACCTGGTTTGATGCAGTTTATTACTGCAATGCATTGAGTGCAAAAGAAGGATTAGAGCCATGCTATACAATTACTGTAACAACAGTAAAAGGAGGTCATATTACTGCAGCAACAGTTGAATATGACAAAGCAAAGAACGGCTACAGACTCCCGACAGAAGCAGAATGGGAATATGCAGCCCGCGGCGGAGACCCTACAGCAGCTGACTGGAACTATACATACAGTGGAGCAAACAAAGCAGAAGGAACTTCATACAGTGATTCAAAGAATGCGGGATTGGACAGTGTAGGCTGGTACAGTTACAACAATATTTCTGGAACAACAGGGGACACAGATGTAACAAATTCTGCTGCTGGAAAAGGAACACACGAAGTAGGCCAGAAAGCTGCAAACGCACTTGGCATTTATGACATGAGCGGAAACGTATCGGAATGGTGCTATGACAGGTATGGAAGCACATCAAGTGAGACCGTGACCGACCCTGCCGGTGCCGCTTCTGGTGATTACCGCGTCTACCGCGGCGGTGGTTGGGATGGCCGCGCTGACTGCGCGTCTGTTTCCGACCGTGGCCGCATCAACCCGGATTACTGGCCCAATAGCTGGGGCTTCCGTGTTTGTCGTAACGCAACATCTGAGTAAAAACTGATTGTTAATCACAAAAGTTAAACTTATATAGTCAGACATTGTTGGAGCTTTGCCTGACTGTGTTTTAGAGAGGTAAAAAAATGGAAAATTGCTTTAGCCCACCTGATTGCAAAAATCGCAGTCAGGTGACTTTACTATTTCTTATCTTTTGTGAAAGCATAAATATCTTGATTTTTCACTAAAATTTAGCTATATTTAATTAGGTCGAAAGACCAAATGGGCTGGTCGTAAGACCCGGGTCCAACCTAATTAAGCGGGGAGACTCCCCGCTATTTTTTTGCCTAAATCTATATTTCCTGAGGCTTTTTCTGTGAAAAATATAAGCATCTTTGTTGATGAGTCTGGAGACTTCGGTTCATACGCCCACCATAGTCCTTACTATATTGTTACAATGGTAATCCATGATCAGGAAAAAGATATTGCTCCTCATGTAGAAAAACTCAATCAGGAATTGTCAGATATAAATCTTCCAAATCATACAATCCATACGGAACCTTTGATTCGTCGTGAAGAAAACTATGCCTATATGAGTCCAAATGAAAGACGAAAAATTTTCTCAAAATTGTTCTTTTTTACTTTGAACTGTGACATTCAGTATAAATCATTTATTTTCCATAAAAAAGAATTTGATGATGTCCTGAAGCTGGAAGGGAAAATGGCAAGAGATATATCACAGTTTTTGCAATGACTTTTTCAAAATATGAAATTCGCCGAGTTACACCATCGGATTATAAACTTTTTCAGGTTGCAGATCTCATCTGTACGTTGGAATTATTGCAGGAGAAGGTTAAAAGCCGAGAACTTACAAAATCAGAACAGCTCATTTTTCATTCAAAGAGAGATCTTAAAAAAGATTTTCTAAAAGGAATACAGAAAAAACAGTTCAAAAGGTAATCTACAACTCCAGGCTGTTCATGTCATCAAGAAAATCAAAAAAATTACATTTATAAAGTCAGGCATTGTTGAGGCTTTGCCTGACTGAAAAAAAGATTATTATTCTGAAGCCGCAAAAATGAAAATTGATTCTGGAGATGATTCAAATCTTGGCTTTAAGCAGAAAATGCCCGACGACTGGGAAGACAACGCTTTTGCCCGCTACGAAGAAGCAGGAATTAAACTTGTGTAAGAAAAATAAAATTGCTTTAGCCCGCCTGATTGCAATATCGCAGTCAGGTGTTTTTTTTGTGTGCTGAAAAACTGTGCAGTTCCGCGCCCCGGTATGTAAGGGCTGCGGAGCAGGCGACCGGAGCGGAGTGAGGACGCTGAGCGTGAGCGAACCCTGGAACACCGGGAATGTGCGCCCTGGTCTTTTTTTGCATTTTTGCATTAATGATGATTTGGGATATACTGGGGTTATGAGCAACATGAAAGAAATTGATTCAATTCAGAAACTGATGGATGATTCGGTGGCAAAAAATGAGGCTGCCGGTGTGAATGTGCTGGTTCTGAAAGACGGCAAAGAAGTTTGTTATTTTGAAAGCGGAATGAGGGACAGGGAAAACCGTGTGCCCATGACAAGAGATACGATTTTCCGGCTTTATTCAATGTCAAAACCCATAACTTCTGCGGCAATGGCTCTGCTGATTTCCCGGGGGCTGATTGATCCGTCTGCAAACCTGAGCGATTATCTTCCGGAATTTGCGGAAATGCATGTGAACCGCAGCACTTTGTCCGGGGCCTTTGCTCAGAAAGAGCGGGTTCCAGCTGCCGGGCCGATCAGAGTTCGTCATCTTCTGAACATGACTTCCGGCCTTATGTATCCTGATGAAGTGACTGCAAGCGGCGTACAGAGCGGCAAAGTTTTTGCAGAAATAGAAAGCCGTATGCGCGGTGACAATCCTGTTTCAACCCGGGATTTTTCGCGGATGATGGCCCGGACTGATCTGGCTTTTGAACCTGGGGAAAATTTCCGCTACGGAACTTCTGCAGATGTTTGCGGGGCTCTTGTGGAAGAAGTGACAGGAATGAGTTTCCGTGATTTTCTGAAAAAGGAATTCTTTGAGCCGCTTTATATGACGGACACTGATTTTTATGTGCCGCCTGAAAAACAGCACAGGCTCAGCAAGGTTTACGAATATTCGGCAGATGGTCTTAAGGAAACAAAACCCGACCGGCTCGGACTGATTTATGAACGCGACAGGATTCCCGCTTTTCAGTCGGGCGGCGCAGGTCTTTGTGCAACAATGGATGATTATTCCCGTTTTGGAACCATGCTTCTGAACGGCGGTGAATACATGGGACGCCGCATAATGCCCAAGGAAGCTGTCCGTTTCATGACAAAGGGCGGAATCCGGCCTGACCAGATGCATCAGCTTTCCGACATCTGGACGTGGATGCCGGGCTATACTTACGGAAATTTTCTGCGGGTCTGCGTTGACGAAACCCAGACTTCGATTTTTTCACGCAAAGGTGAATACGGCTGGGACGGTTGGCTTGGAACTTTCTTCTCCAACGAACCGTCCTGCGGTATTACGCTGTGTTTCGGCGTTCAGCAGATTGGTCTTGAAAAAACCGGATGCCTTGTGCGCCGCATCAAAAACGTGGTGATGAGCGCACTTGCCTGACACTGCGGAGATTGCCCGGAAAACTGAGTGCACGCGGGAGTGAACGCGGCAGACAGGTAACGGCTTCTCCGCAACATTCGGGCCGTTGTTTTTACTGAAAGCGGCGGGGACTTGACGCCCCACGGAATGCTGCTTTTTACTGAAAGCGGCGGCCTGCAATGCGGTAGTACTGGCGGGAAGTCAGCTTGAAAACTCCGTAGTAAATCAGGGCAAAAACTGCAACAGTGGCAGAAAGGCACCAGATGAATGTGCTGTTGTTGAAGAAGTTCAGCAGGTTCAGGATTTTTTCCAGCATGGGGTAAGCGGCAAAAAGGTGAAGGGCCGCAGTTCCCAAGGGAAGAAAGAATACCATGCGGACCTGGGCTGCAATGCTTGCCTTGGCTTCTTCTGCTGTCATGCCCACTTTTTCCATGATGTCAAAGCGTTCCCTGTCTTCGTAGCCTTCTGAAATCTGTTTGTAGTACATGATCAGCACTGTAATCATCAGGAACATTACTCCGAGGAAAAGGCCCAGGTAGAAAATTCCGCCGTACATCATGTAAATGTCAAATGAATTGTCAGTGCGGCTTGAAACTTCTGCTTCAAGACAGTCAATTCCGGCGGAGGCATCTGTAACCATGCGGAAGGCAGCAAGTTTTTCGTCCTGAGTTCCGTCGGTGTCAATTCCCAGAGAATATTTTATGTGCAGAAGGGGCGAAGATGATTTGCCGCTGCACCAGGTTACGGTGTCTGCATAAACTGATTCAAGGACGCTGTTGTCAGCAACAACTACCGTAAGTGAACCGCGGATCATTCCTGAAATAAGTGAATCGAATCCGCCGCCTTTTTTCTGTGTCAGGTTGCTGAGCGTGTCTGCAACTGAAAAAATCATGTCCTGATAATGCAGAGTTTCAGGAGTCCAGCCGAAAGATGACTCGATGATTACCTGGTCTGCGGCAAGTTCCGGAATGTCAATCTGTCTCTGGCTCATGAACTGGTCCCGTGTGATGAAGTTTGTGCTGATTGTCTGCTTGAAATCCACAAAACCGGTGCAGGAACTTCCGGCATAAAGTACGTTGTCCTGCTCAACTGTAATGATGCCGTAAGAAACTGATTCTGCTGCGCAACGTGCTGTTTTGTCAGCCTCATGTGCGACGTGAAGCATTTTCCGGCTGATTGCATCAAGTTCTGCACTGTCAGGCACGTGGTCGTAATCCAGTTCCACAATAATTTCATGCGGATTTGTTGCGTTGAGTGTTTCCTGAATGCCTGCGTACATGCAGACTGTTGTAGAAATCACGACAAGTACCATGGTTGAAAGAATGCAGATGTTACCAAGTCCCACAGCGTTCTGCTTCATGCGGTAAAGAAGTCCTGAAATTGAAGTGAAATTCCGTGTTCTGTAATAAAAGTTCTTGTTCTTGCGGAGAATTTTGAGCAGTGCAATGCTGCCGGCTGTAAAAAGCGCATAGGTTCCGATGATTACAAGAATAACTGCGGGAAAGAAATAGTTCATTGCATCAACAGGATTGTATGTTGAGAAAGAAAGCCAGTAGCCGGCTCCAAGTGTTGCAAGGCCGATCAGAGTAAGGAACCATTTTGTGCGCGGTTCTTTTTCGCCTGCATTGGTGCTGTGAAGAAGTTCAACAGGTTTTGCAAGACGAATCTGCATAAGATTGAACAGAAGGTTCACAAGAAAAATTCCGCCGAAAAGAATCAGTGTAACAATGAAACCTTTTCCTGAAACATACAAGGGAATTGTCTCTGCAAGACCGGTGATTCTGTAGAGAAGCATTGTAAGAAGCTTTGTGAACACAATTCCGCTGACTGTTCCGGCTGCAACTGAAATGACAAAAGCCGCAAGTGTTTCAATGAAAAGTACTTTTGCCACATGGCGTTTTTCCATGCCCAGAATGTTGTACATTCCAAGTTCCTTTTTGCGGCGTTTCATGATGAAACTGTTGGTGTAAAAAATCAGGATGACTACAAAAAGTCCGATGATTACTGTTCCCCATGAAAGAAACAGCTGGGCGAATTTTCCGCCGCGGATATTTTCAAGTCCTCCGTTGAGTCGCATTGCAATGATGCAGTAAAACATCATTACTGAAATTGCGGAAGTAAGAAAATATGGCAGGTAGAACTGCCGGTTGTTTCTGATGTTTGTAAATGCCAGGCTGTTATAAAGATTTTTCATGATCAGGCATCCTTTCCCACTGTAAGCATTGTGAGTGTGTCCGCAATTTTTGCGTACAATTCTTCGTTGGTCATTGAACCGCGGTAAAGCTGATGAAAAACTTCGCCGTCTTTGATGAAGAGTACCCGTTTTGCGTGGCTTGCGGCTTTGGTGCTGTGGGTAACCATCAGAATTGTCTGTCCTGCATTGTTGATGCTGCTGAACATTTCAAGCAGATCTGCCGTTGCTTTTGAATCAAGCGCACCTGTAGGTTCGTCGGCAAGAATAAGCTCCGGATTGGTTATGAGAGCTCGTGCAACTGCTGCCCGCTGTTTCTGTCCGCCTGAAACTTCGTAAGGAAATTTTGCAAGAAGTGAAGAAATGCCCAGTTTTTCTGCAACAGGTGCAAGGCGTTCTTCCATTTCTTTTACAGGTGTCTGCTGCAGAACCAGCGGAAGAAGAATGTTGTCTTTGAGCGAAAAATTGTCCAGCAGGTTGAAGTCCTGGAAAACAAAGCCCAGATTGTCACGTCTGAAAGAAGTAAGTTCCCGGTCTTTTAAGGAAACAATGTTTCTGCCGTTGAGGAAAACTTCGCCTGAGGTGGGACGGTCAAGAGCTGCAAGAATGTTCAGCAGTGTGGTTTTGCCGGAACCGGATTCTCCCATGATTGCAACATATTCGCCTTCTTCTACAGAAAAATTCATTTTTTTGAGCGCTTCCACCTGATTTCCGCCGAAACGGGTTGTGTAAACTTTCTTAAGATTGTTGACTTCGAGAATAGCCATAATTTGTAATCTCCATATAAGTTGGATTTGTTCTGTGATTGGTCCGCGAGAACGGACATCTTGCAGCAGAGCGTCGTAATCTGTTCTGCTGTTGTAAAAAGAATATATTTTTCCGCTCGGTGGAGCCATTTATCCGGCTTACATTTTCTCCGGAAATCTTACATTTTTGAAAGATTTGAAAAATTGGAAGAAT
>JAKSTU010000076.1 GCA_024402435.1 Treponemataceae bacterium | reverse complement strand
TGCTTGTGCCCCGCACAACTCAGATCTTCCGGCAGGGTTTCCGTTGGAGCTTGTCCGACCACACAAACTGATAAATCTGCGTCAGATCCGGATCTCCGTCCACTTGCCCGCCTTATACCGCACAATTGCCGCAGAAAAACGGGAAACCTGATCCGCCAGAACCCCAAGCCAAATACCGGCAATTCCCCAGCCGAGCAAATACCCGCAAATCCAGGAAACAGCAGTCCTGACCAATGTTACGCTTATTGTTGAAGCAACGGCCGTGTACAAAGTGTCCCCTGCACCACGCAGACAACCCATATACACAACCTGAATAATCTGAAAAAGCCCTACAAGCATGACAATGCGCATTATGCTCACGCCGATTTCAACAATTTCCGGCTCTGCAAAAAACATGCTCATAAGCGTTCTTGCACCGAAAAAATACAAAGTACAAAGGCAAACCGCAATGATGCCCCCGTAAGTCATGCATATGCGTCCGTATTTTTTCGCCAGTTCCTTGTTTCCTTCCCCAAGACTCCGCCCGATCAGAGCAACAGCCGCGGCCTGAAGTCCGTCACCGAAGGAAAAAGTCAGTCCCATTATGTTCATTCCAACCTGATGAGCCGCCATTGCATAATTTCCCTGGTCAGCAGCCATCAAAGCTGTCAGCATGAAACCGATCCGCATAAGAATCTGCTCAAAAAACACACTGTATCCCAGTTTGACCACAGTTTTGAAAGAATTCCATGCAGGCCTGATCCTGTTTGCCACAACAAAAACAAAGCTTACAAAACAATCCCGCTTCATTATTGAAGCAAAACTCATTATGCTTGCAACAACCGTTCCAAGCACAGTTGCAATGGCAGCCCCGCGGATTCCCAACGCGGGAAATCCCCAGTGACCGCCTATCAGCAGCCAGTTCATAAGGATATTCACAGAGTTTGACGTCAGATTCGTAACCATTGTGATCCGCGTGTTTCCGGCACCGCGTTGGGCAGAATTTATTCCCATCTGAATGCAGTTGAAAATCATTCCGCCCATTATGATTTTGAAATAGATTACTGCCGGCTCATGGGTTTCTGCTGTTGAACCGCACCAGACCATCAGTCTGTCCGCAAAAATTACGCACAAAGCACCGATGACAACCGATGCAATCAGAATGAATACCAATGCGGACACCATAATCCGGTTCGCTTCGTCCTTTTTCTGTTCACCGCGACGCCTTGCAACCAAAGCAGAAACTGCAATGTTGACGGCAAAAAACAGAGAAAGACCCATGAATTTCGGCTGAGTTGTAATTCCGACGGCTGCTACCGAATAAGCACCCAAAGAACTGACCATAAGAGAATCAACAAGTCCGGCAAAAGCAGAAAAGAAAGATTCCACAATTGCCGGCCAAGCCATATTCAATGCATTTTTGTATGGAGACGAAGATAAATCTGAAATTTTCACAAATTGAAGTCTATCAGAACAGCAAAAAAAGACAAAGGGATTTTTTTTTCAGAATTATCGGATTATGGCTACAATTTTGTATAAAGCCTCAAACCTTACTTTTGAGTCAAAATATTTTCTGAGAAAAGCAAAAAAAAAGCGGCCCGAAGACCGCTTTCATCTGTCCGTCAAGGACTTATTTGTCAGAAATCAGCAGTGTTTTTGAATCCAACTTGAGAGTTACATTCTCAACAGGTGCATCATGTGCTTTAAGCACTTTCATCTGGATTGTATCAGCTTTCTGTTCCAGGTTGATGACTGTGTTGATTTCTTTTGCAACGTCAGCACCAAAAGCAGCTTCTACAGAATCAGCATCAGAGTTGAAACTGAACCAGATGTTCATGTCTGCTTCTTTTCCGTATGCTTTCAGTTCTGCCAGGTCAGCAGCTGTAACGCGGTTAACGTCCAGACCGTCAATAACCAGACAAGCAGCAGCAATTCCGCCTGCTTTAAGAGCAGCCAGAGCTTTTACGATTGATGCAGCAGATACGGCATCGGGGCTGAAGTTCAGAATAACACGTTTACGAACCAGTTCAGCTTTAACATCTTCAGCATCAGCAAGATTCTTTTTCTTTGCCATTTCGTTGAAAATGTTCTCATACCAAGTGATTACGTAGTTTGAGTGCTGGTTGAAAGAAACATGTACAACAACTTTGTCCTGCAAAAGCATGTCAAGACCAAGCTGTACCAGTACTGAAGTTTTTCCCAAACCTTTTTTAGAAGTCAGTACACCGATTTCACCGGCTTTAAGACCGCCGTTTACTGATTTTTCAATAGACCGAACGGGACTGCGTTCAATAAGTTCCTCTTTTACCATAGGTACTCCTTATTTGCCCTGAGCTTCTTTCCGTTTTCTTTCCTGGTATTCAGCAATAAGCTGTTCAGAAACAGAGTTCGGAACCTTTCCATATTTTTCGAATTCCATTGAGAATTCTGCTTTACCCTGTGTGTTTGAGCGGAGAACAGTTGAGAAACCGAACATTTCGCTCAGCGGTACTTCAGCTTCTACGCGAGAGAAGTTTCCTTCATCTGTTGAAGCAACGATTACACCACGGCGCTGGTTGATGATACCGAAAATGTTACCCTGGAATTCTGTAGGTCCTTCAATAGAAACCTTCATGATAGGCTCCATGATAACAGGTTTTGCTTTTGCATATGCTTCGCGGAAAGCACCCATTGAAGCAAGCTGGAATGCGATATCAGAAGAGTCAACAGGATGGAACTGACCATCATTGACTGTACATTTAACACCTACAATCGGGAATCCGATGAGTGAACCTTTGAGCATTGAAGCTTTGAAACCTTTGTCACAAGAAGGAATGTATTCGTTAGGAATAGCACCACCCTTGATTGCATCTACGAACTCGTAGTCTTTGTCTGCCAAAGGCTCCATGAATCCTGCTACACGACCATACTGACCGGAACCACCAGTCTGTTTTTTGTGTGTGTAGTTGAAGTCAGCCTGCTGTGTAATTGTCTCGCGGTATGCTACCTGAGGAGCACCTGTCTCAACTTCACAATTGTATTCACGACGCATGCGTTCAACATAAACGTCCAGGTGAAGCTCACCCATACCTTTGATGATTGTTTCGTTTGATTCAGGATCAACATAGGTCTGGAATGTGGGGTCTTCTTTTGTAAAGCGGTTGAGAGCTTTTGCCATCTGGTCTGCAGATTTTTTGTCTTTAGGTTTGATTGACAAAGAAATAACCGGATTAGGAACGAACATTGATGTCATTGCATAGTTCAGACCGCCGCCACAGAATGTATCACCTGAAGCACAGTCAATACCGAACAGAGCAACGATATCACCGGGAACACCTTCGTTGATATCTTCCATTGAAGCTGAGTTCATGCGGACAAGACGACCGACCTTGAACTTTTTGCGTGCACGTGTATTGTACAGTTCTTCACCTTTCTTGATGGTTCCCTGATAAATACGTACGTATGTCAGCTGACCGTACTGGCCGTCTTCAAGTTTGAATCCCAGTGATACGGTAGGAGCATTTTCTTCACAAGAAAGTTCAACGGGTGCTTCGTTGTTGTCCAAGTCAAGAGCAACGTTCTTAACTTCTGTAGGATCAGGCAGGAATTTTACAACACCGTCCAACAGAGGCTGAATACCTTTGTTTTTGTAAGCAGAACCGCAGAATACAGGAACAAACTGTTCAGCAAGTGTACCTTTGCGGATAGCAGCATTGATAAGATCTTCTGAAGGTTCACCTTCGAGCATTGCTTCCATCAGTTCGTCACTGAACATTGAAGCGGCATCCAGCAGTTCTTCACGATACTGTTTTGCCTGTTCTGCCAGGTGAGCAGGAATTTCTGCATAGCGGAGTTCTGTTCCACTGTCGCCTTCAAAATAAATTGCCTTCATTGCAATCAGGTCAACAACACCTTCAAGTTTGTCTTCCAGACCGATCGGGATTTCAACCATGTGAGCATTGAGGCTGAGTTTTTCGCGGAGCTGGTTGCATACGCGGAAAGGATTTGCACCTGTGCGGTCACACTTGTTTACGAATGCAATGCGCGGAACGTGATAACGTTTGAGCTGACGGTCAACTGTGATTGACTGTGACTGAACACCACCGACAGAACAGAGAACGAGAATTGCGCCGTCAAGAACGCGCAGAGAACGTTCTACTTCAACAGTAAAGTCTACGTGACCGGGAGTGTCGATTACGTTGAAAGTGTAATCCTTCCACTTTACCTGGGTAGATGCTGACTGGATTGTAATACCGCGTTCGCGTTCCAGTTCCATGTTGTCCATAACAGCACCAACGCCATCTTTTCCACGAACTTCATGAATTGCGTGGATCTTGTCACAATAAAAAAGAATGCGTTCTGACAGGGTTGTCTTACCGGAGTCAATGTGGGCGCTGATACCGATATTTCTCATCTTCGAAATATCAAAGCTCATATTGTGTGTACCTCTCAAATATGATTTTTGCAAAAATTGCAATGATTTGCAAAGAATGTCAAGTCCTAGCAATATACCGCAATTACAGTTTTCATGCAAGTACCAACACAATCTGTATATCTGTATCTATTAAGAAATCAGAGGTTCGTTCCGATAATTTTTTCTATTTCCCTCTGAACAGATTCCGCATCGGTAAAAAGAATACCGTGCATTCCCAGTTTGACTGCTGCAGCAACATTTTCCGGACTGTCATCAACAAAAATCATTTTGTCAAAGGATTCGGCTCCGGAATCATTTTCCAGTATGTGATAAAAGAACGAAGGCCTCGGTTTTACGCAATGAATCAGGTTGGATGCATAAACTGCGTCAAAAAGTTCATAATCTCCATGTTCAATATGGGCCTGATAATGAACATCTATAGTATTTGTTCCGGCAACGACCCTGAATCCGGCGTTCCTGATCCGCGAAACAAGCTGAGCTGTGTCTTTCCGGACCACGGGATTGAAAAGCGTTTTCCAGTAGTTTTGGGACACTGTCGTGCATTGGACACGTTCGCAATAAATCATCCAGAATTCTTCGCTGGAAATAAGTCCTCTTTCCATTGCTTCCATCAGACTGCTCTGCTTGTCCAGAACTTCTCTTGAAACATTCAGCCGTTCGCAGATCTGCGGCAAAATATTCGCTGATTCAAGAACAACACCGCCGATATCAAAAACAAAAAGATAACTCACAGACGCCTCCGAGGGAAATAACTTTAATACTTACATCGATTATATCGACATAAAATCAAATCCGCTTGCATTTCCTTCTGCAAAAAAGGATTATTTTACAAATACAAACATTCCTCTCGTTTTTTTTTACAAAATTGGATATAATGGAGTTTATGGAACAATACAAAAGAGAATTCATCAATTTTATGATTGAGAGCAACGTACTCAAGTTCGGGCGTTTCACCCTGAAAAGCGGAAGAATTTCACCGTTTTTCATGAATGCAGGAGCTTATGTTACAGGCAGCCAGCTCAGCCGTTTGGGCGAATACTATGCAAAAGCAATCCACGAGAACTTCGGAGACGATTTTGACGTACTTTTCGGCCCTGCATACAAAGGAATTCCGTTGAGCACAGCCACTGTAATTGCCTACAGCAGGCTTTACGGCAAAGAAATCCGTTACTGTTCAAACCGCAAGGAAGCAAAAGACCACGGAGAAACAGGAATTCTTCTCGGAAGCAGTCTCAAAGACGGCGACAAAGTGGTAATAATCGAAGACGTAACCACATCAGGAAAATCCATTGAAGAAACATTCCCCATCCTTAAGGCACAGGGAAATGTTGAAATCAAAGGGCTGATGGTTTCCCTCAACCGCATGGAACGCGGCAAAGATGAATCCGGAACGAAAAGCGCTTTGGACGAAATCACGGAGCTCTACGGATTTCCTGCAAAGGCAATCGTAACCATGGCAGAAGTTGTTGAAGAACTTCACAACAAACCCTGCGATGCAGCCGGAGGAAAAATCATTATTGATGACAAGATAAAGGAAGAAATTGACCTTTATTACGACACATACGGTGTAAAAAACTGACCAATTTAGTACAGGAGAACAAAGACATATGAAAACACTAAAAACTGAGCTGCGTCTGTTTACCATGGTCATAGCAGTCGTGATTTCGTTGGCACTTACAATCAACAGCTTCCTCAACATGAAGAAACTGGTTGAGGACTGTACCGCAAACATTTACCGGATCAGCATGGAATCTTATGACACCACGATCAAGAATCAGGTAAGAACGACAATGGACGCACTTACTACAATGAACAACCGTGTTCTCAGAGGAGAACTTCCGCTTGAGGCTGCAAAGGCTGCAATGATCACCACAATCAAATCCATGCGCTACGGAGAGGACGGGTCCGGTTATTACTGGATTGACGATACGAACTATATTCTTGTCGCACACCCTATTCTGCCCCAGAATGAAGGACAGAACCGTTACAATCTTGCAGACCAGAACGGAGTAATGATCATCCAGACAATCATGGATGTAGTTACAAAGAACAAAGAAGGCGGATTTACAGAATTTTCCTTTACAAAAGCAGACGGTGTGACTGTTGCTCCTAAGCGCACATACAGCCAGCTTTTTGAGCCATGGGGATGGATCATCAGCACAGGAAACTATTACGATGACATAGAACAGCAGGTTCAGGCCCAGAGTCAGATGCTTCTGCAGAATGTAAGCATTTCACTGGTCATCAACCTGGTAATCTTTGCAGTAGCACTTCTTGCCGCATTCTTCTGCGGTCTGGCATTCTCACGGACTGTAGCAAAACCGGTTGCAAAGTCTGTTGAGGCCCTTGAAAAGATGAATGAAGGCGACCTGACACAGCGTTTGGAACATACGGCAAAACAGCAGGAGTTCTACCGCATGGAAAATGCGCTCAACTCATTCTGCGAATCACTCAACAAAGTCATTTCTTCCGTACGTCACAACATTGTTTCTCTTGATAATGTTGCCCTTCAGCTGGACAACCAGACTGAAACAATCAACAAAGAAATCACAGGCATCATTTCAAATGTTGGAAATCTTACAAAACAGGCCGGAGAACAGAAAACCGGAACTGAAGAAACTGCACGCACAATGAACCAGATGATTGCAACAGTTGCAAATTTGAGCCGCAAAATTGACGACCAGAGCAGCAACGTTTCACAGTCTTCCGCTTCAATCGAAGAGATGATTGCAAACATTCATTCAATCAGTGATAACGTGAACAAGTTCGGTGAAAGTTTCAAGAATCTTTCAGTCAACTCTTCACAGGGCAACAAACTGATTGCAAACGTAATCCAGCTGGTAAAGACAGTTTCCGCACAGTCAGAAAACCTGCTCAATGCAAACAAAGTTATTGCAAGTGTTGCAAGCCAGACAAACCTTCTGGCAATGAACGCCGCAATCGAAGCAGCCCATGCAGGTGAAGCGGGAAAAGGTTTTGCAGTTGTTGCAGACGAAATCCGCAAACTTTCTGAAAACACGACAAAGCAGTCAAAAGACATTTCTTCAACACTTAAAGAAGTTCTGAACGTAATCGGTCAGGTTACCAGCGCTTCAAACGAAGCCGGAACAGTGTTCGCAAGCATTGTGGATCAGATTGAGAATGACAACGCGATCATCTCTGAAATTCAGGCATCAATGACAGAACAGAGTGAAGGTTCTGCACAGATTCTTGAATCTTTGAACAATATCAACAGCATTACCACCGAAATCCAGAAGGGTTCGGCAGAAATGGCCAACGATTCCGGTTCAGTACAGAAACAGATTTCAGTTCTTCAGAGTTTCTCTGAGACACTGCAGGAAAGCACGGGAAGCATCGAGAATGCTACGCTGATAATTCAGCAGAGCATTGCTTCTCTTTCTGAAATGGCTGCACAGAACCGTACATACGCACAGACACTTTCTGAAGATACAGAGAAGTTCAAAGTTTAATCAGGTTTCTGACTCATTTTTGAAAAGGACTGCGGAAAGATTGCTGCCGGATTTGACAGCGTCTTTGGCAGTCCTTTTTTTTGTCAGAGCAAAAGAATTTGACAAAACAGATGATTGTCGCTATCTTGTTAGTAAACCGTTTTACTTTTGAGAACGGAGGCTTTCTGCTGCATCAGCGGAAAAATCCATTTCAATAATGATTACGGAAAACATACAAAAGATTTCAATTCATTCAAGGCGGACATTATATGACATTCAATCGTGCAGGCGGTATTCTGCTGCATCCCTCTTCACTTCCGGAAACTCCCGGAATCGGAACCATCGGAAAACAGGCTTTCAAATTCGTAGATTGGCTTGCAGAAGCAAAACAGACTCTCTGGCAAATGCTTCCCTATGGGCCCACCGGTTACGGTGACTCACCTTACGCTTCTTTTTCAACCTTTGCAGGAAATCCTCTCCTGATTGATCTGGACATTCTTATTGAAAACGGATGGCTTACAAAGGAGCAGGCTGCAGCACCTGAATGGATCAAAAACGAAGGTTATGTTGACTTTGGTTCCGTAGTGTACTGGAAAGTTCCGCTGCTCAAGACAGCTGCATCCCAGTTTCTGGAAGGCAAAGGAACTGATTTGCGGAATCAGTATGAAGCTTTCAAGAATGACAACGCTTCCTGGCTGGACAATTATTCAATCTTCATGAGCATCAAAGAGTTTTATGATGAAAAAGCTCAGAAAGAAAACAGATTCGGTGCAATGTGGAGCAACTGGTGGCCCCACGAACTGGCTGTTCATGATGACAAAGCAGTATCCGAGTGGCATTCGTCACATGTTCATGAAACAGAAGTCCACAAAGTCATTCAGTTCATGTTTTTTGAGCAGTGGAAGGCGCTGAAAGCTTATGCAAACAAAAACGGAGTGCAAATCATCGGTGACATTCCGATTTTTGTTGCCGCAGACTCTGCTGATGTCTGGGCAAACCAGCATCTGTTCCAGGTGGATCAGAACGGTCGTGCCGTTGCTGTTGCAGGTGTTCCGCCGGATTACTTCAGCGCCACAGGTCAGCTTTGGGGAAATCCTCTTTACAACTGGGATGCCATGGAAAAAGAAAACTACCATTGGTGGGTTTGCCGCATCAAGTCACTGCTTCAGCAGGTAGACTTTGTCCGCATTGACCACTTCCGCGGATTTGAAGCCTACTGGTCCGTTCCCGCAGGTGAAGAAACTGCCATCAACGGAAAATGGATTCCGGGTCCGGCTCACAAACTTTTTGAAGTCATCAGGAAGGAATTGGGTGAAGTGCCGATTATTGCGGAAGATCTCGGTCTGATTACCGAAGAAGTGCGGGCCTTGCGGGATGATTTCGGATTCCCGGGAATGAAAGTTCTGCAGTTTGCATTTGATGTGAACGAAGCCGGACAAAACGGATTCATCAACGCCTTTTTGCCGCACATGTACAATCAGAACTGCATTGTCTACACAGGCACTCATGACAACGACACCATGCAGGGTTGGCTCAACAATGCAAGTGAAGAAGAACGGAATCTGGTCCGTCGTTACGTTTCAGGCGGTGTCTGCCCGGAGAAAATTACAGATGACATGCTCTGCCCTCTGCTGATAAAAGCCGCTTTTGCAAGCACCGCACTTATGGCTGTTATTCCCATGCAGGACGTTTTTGCAATTGCAAGCGAAGGCCGGATGAACACGCCTTCAACAACCGGCGGACACAACTGGCAGTGGAGAATGAGCGCGGAACATTTTGACAGCAGCAAAGCCAGCTGGCTCCGCGAGTTGGCGACGCTTTATGCCCGCTGATTTATAGAGTTTTGATGTAAAAGTGGCGGCTTCCGACCGGATTTGGTCGCTTCGTTCGGGTTGAGCGGTGCTCAAACTCACGCGCGACTCAACTTCCGGTCTCCGCCGCCACTTTTACGCATTGGTATAAAACGCGGACACAAAGTGT
>JAKSTU010000075.1 GCA_024402435.1 Treponemataceae bacterium | reverse complement strand
GAATCAGTCCTCCGAATTGGACACACTTATGAATTCTTTTGCGGCGGCAATAACCTCTTCCGCAATTTTTCCGCTGATCGGGTCATAATGGTCAAAAGAAGTTTCAAAACTTCCCGTACCGCTGGTAATGGAACGCAGATCAATCGCGTACTTCAGCAGCTCAGCCTGAGGAGCCTGAGCACGTATTTCTTCAATGCCGCCCCCAATCTCGCTCTGCCCAAGAATGCGTCCCCTTTTTCCTGACATGTCGGACATAATGTCACCCAGATACTTTGTCTCAACCCACACAGTTATGTTCATGACCGGTTCAAGCAGAATGGGGCCCGCCTGACGCATTGCATCCCTAAAAGCGTTTCTCGACGCAATCTTGAACGCCAGTTCTGATGAATCAACCGGATGCTCCTTACCGTCAAGAACAGTTGTCGCCACGTCCACAACAGGATAACCTGCAAGAACGCCGTTCATCATTGCTTCCTTTACGCCTTTTTCCACACCGGGAATGTAACTTTTGGAGATTGCGCCGCCGAATACAGCATTTGTAAACTTGTATTCTTCGCCCCGGGCCAAAGGTTCCACTGCAAGAACAACCCGTCCGAACTGTCCGTGACCGCCCGACTGCTTTTTGTGCGTATATTCTGCCTGAGCCTTGTTCCGTATGGTTTCCCTGTATGCAATCCTCGGAACTGCAGTAATCACGTTCAGTTTGTTCTGCTTCCGCAGTCTGTCCAGAACAATGTTTATGTGAAGCTCTCCCATGCCGGAAAAAACATTCTGCTTTGTTTCAGGATTGTATCTGTAAGACAAAGTCCTGTCTTCTTCTGCCACATGGGCAAGAATCTCGCTCATTTTGTCTTCTTCTTTTTTGTTCCCTGCAGAAACTGCCATGGAATAAACCGGCTCCGGATGACGCAGACGCACAAAAGGCATAGCATTCTGATCAAGACTCAAAGTATCACTTGTCAGTGCCACAGGAAGTTTTGTGGCAACAATAATGTCGCCGGCCTCTGCTTTGCGGATTTCTTCAAGTTTTTTGCCTGTTGCACGGAAAATTTTACCGACTTTTTCCTTGCGGTTTTCACGCCGGTTCCAATATTCAGTTTCAGAAGACAAAGTTCCAGTAACAACTTTGATGTAAGAAAGTTTTCCGCTGAACTGATCGCCGGCAGTTTTTACAACAAGTGCAGCAGTCTCCGGTTCCGGCCCGATTTTTACTGCGGCAGTGTTTTCTCCGTCTTTTGCAGTTTCAATGGCACCCAGCGGTGACGGAGCAATTTCCGCAATAAAATCCAGAACCGGAACAATGCCGGAATTCTTTGTCGTAACACCGGCAAAAGCGGGAACAATCCTGTTGTTTGCAAAAGCAATCTTCAGTCCGGCCGCAATTTCTTCGTTGGTCAGTTCTCCCTCGTCAATGAATTTTATAAGCAGTTCGTCATCACCTTCGGCAGCTGCACCGGCCAACTGACCCACAGCACTGCGATAATCTTCCAAATATTCTGCAGGAATTTCAGAAGCTTCTTCCTTTGCTCCGTCAGCGGGGACAAAATACGCCTTTCCGTGAAGCACATCAATTACGCCTTTGTAATCAGCACCGGCACCCATGGGTATGGTTACAGAACACACTTCAACATTGAATTTGTCATGAACGTCCTTTATGGCAGCGGCAACATCAGAACGCGGTTCTTCAAGATGATTCACAAAAATCATGCGGGGTTTGTTGCGGCGGTCCAAATCACGCCAAAGTTTGACTGTTTCAATCTGGGCACCGTTCCGGCTGTCAACCACAATAAGTGCCATTTCACTGGAGCGGAACGCAGAAATCACTTCGCCCACAAAATCAGAAGAACCGGGAGTATCCCAAAAATTGATGTTCATGTCTTTCCATGAAAGATGTGCCAAAGTTGCATAAACAGAAATATGACGCTCTATTTCTTCAGGAGAATAATCGCTTACAGTCTTGCCGGAAGAAACACTTTCTGTCTTTCCGATTGCACCGCCGGCAAACAGAAGCTGTTCCATCAATGTTGTCTTTCCAGTCTGACCATGACCAGCAATAGTAACATTTCTCAGTTTTTCAGTTGAAAAATCCATAACTTCTCCTCTCTTCAAATTTTTTCATACAAATCAAAAATCAACGTGCTTTCAATCTGACATGATTCATGGTCAAATTATGAGTCCGCATTTTATCAGTTGTCAAGTTTTTTAATTGTCCATATAATCTTGAAGTATCGGAGGCACAACATGAATGCAGATTCAAAAACACTCAGCGAACTGAACAAACAGAATGACTCCCTGAAAGCAAAACTTTCAGAAGTCGAGCAGAAAATCGGACTTCAGCTCCTTTCGGGAACAGAATTCCATGCCTCTGAGGAACTTGCACAGCAATACGCCCAATTTATTGCAGAAAAGGATTCTCTTCAGAAAAACCTTGAAGCAACAGAGCTTCTTGAGCAGAATATTGCCGAAAAAACAAAAGAAATCAAAGCTTTGACCCTTGCCATTGCAGGCACAAAAAAACGTGAAAAAGAAGCTTACCTCAAACTTGGAAATTATCTTTACGACAACTACACCCAGGTTCTGGCCGTTGCCTTCGGACCTTCCTACGCAGAGGCCGCCACGCTGAAGAACACGATTTCCCAGCTCAAGAACCAGCAGGACACCGTCGAAGAAACAATGGAGCACCAGAATTTCCTTTCACGCATGGTTTCCCAGGTAAAGAAACAGACTTTAAATACAAACATTGCAATGACCAGCCGCAAACTTGATTCACTTCTTGAAAGCAGTGCAAAATCCGCTTTCGAAACTGATTCAATTTCAGCTGAAACCGGCGGACAGCCTTATGAAGAATGCGTTGCAATCAAAAACGAGCGCGCATCATTTCTGAACAACCTTTCCCAGCTTGAAGCCCAGAAGGCTTCCCTTTCAGAAGAGCTTAAGGCACGTGACAAAAAATCCTCTGTAAACGCAAAAATTGCAGACACGGCCCAGAGCATGACAAAGGTTGAAACTGCTGCAGGTCATGATTTTGTAAAGAATTACATTACACGGGATGCCGAAATTCTCACGGATTTTCCTGCTGATTACGCTGACCTTTTTGCACAGGTTCTGGAACTGAAAAAAGAACTGACACAAACAAATCTCCGCATTGACATCTGCAACTTTGAACAGGATCTCAAAAATATCCGCAAAAACATTGATTCCATGAACAAAGAAACAGAAACCAACAAGGAAAACATTGCCAGACTCAATGCCCGCAATACAGCCCTTGCCGCAGAAATTCAAAATGCACAGGCAAAATTTGACGAAGTAATGCAGAAAAAAGCCGATACAGAAGCAGAACTGGCCCAGAAAAATGCTGAAAAAGCTCCGGAAAGTGATTCAGAATCAGCTTCTGCAGAAAACTGATTCTGACAGGCTCTTTTCCTAATTTTTTGCTACTTTTTGGATATTTTGGAGTTTTTCTTTTAAAAAACCTGTGATATACTCTTCTTATGGTGAAGTGTACTAACCCAAAAAGTCTCTTTTTCTCTTTTCTTTCGGTTCTAGTCTTTGTCAGCAGTATTTTTGTAAGCTGCTCAAATTCAGAATATGAAAAAATCCTGCTTATGGACAATCTTTACGTAAGCACTGATGAAGTTACTTACGAAGCAATTTCTGCAGAAGAAACGAAAAACCTTGCATATCTTTTTCCGGATCAGGAAGGACTTGTCTGGCTCAAGACATATTTTACAGTTCCTGATTCCCTCCGTTACGATGATCTTGCTGTCTATGCAGGCCGTCCCCAGCTTGCCGACAAAGTTTACATAAACGGACAGGTTATCGGACACGGAGGAAATCTGCCGCCACAGGGTTTTTCTGCAGGTCTTGGCTTCCGCGCTTATGATATTCCCAAAGTACTCCTTGATTTGGACGGCCCCAACTGTCTGAAAATGTGTATTTGGGTGTCTGGAACCGGAGGCCTTGATACGGACATTTTCATTGCAGAAGAAGAAAGAACACATTACCGTGCTGACGTGCAGAACTTTTTCTACACAAAGCTGACAATGATTTACAGCTTTGTAATGGCGGTAATTTTCATTTTTTACTTTTGTCTTTACCTTCGCGAAAAAGAAAACAAGAGTCATCTTTTCTTCGCACTTATGAACTTAAGTTCCGCTTTTTTTCTCTTTACCTTTTATCCCAGTGAATTTCCGGGAATGACAAGGGGCTATATTTCTTACCTGACCTTCTTCAAAATCTTCTTCATTACAGGCGGACTTCTTACGTCTTTCTTCGTAAACTCTTTTATTCTACATTATCTTGGTTATAAGAGAATCAACGAATCTTTCATGACCCGACTGATTGTTCTGCTTGTTCCTGTTTTCCTTTGTTTCTGTATTCCGTCATACGCAACAATAACAAAACTGCTTCCTCTGATCATCGGGTTCATATTGTGCCAGCTGATTTTTGCAGTCATTCACCTTTTCAATGTGATGTTCATAACAAGAAACGACAACAACGGAAAAGTAGGCACACTTTTCGGCTGTTTTTACGCAGTTTTTGTAGGACTGGCTTTTGACCTGGTTGTCCACATCATTCTCAAACTGAATGAATGGCCGGTAATGACATTTATCGGTTGGCAGGGCACTCTGATTACTTTCCTGGTTATTCTCACAAGGGAATACAACAAAATTTCGGGTGAACTGAAAAAACTGAGCAGGAATCTTCAGCTGGAAATTGATGAGAAAACCGAATTCATCACCGAAAAAAGTAAAAATCTTCAGAAAGAACAGGATAAAATTTCACGCGAGATGGTTTTTGCAGCTCATGTCCAGCAGGCTTTTTATCCGCACTTCGTAAACGATTTCAAAGGCTGGGACATTTCCGTATATTTCCGTCCTTTGGAATTTGTCTCCGGAGACATGTACAATTTCTACGCAGAGAAAAACAAACTTGACGGATTCGGTCTTTTTGACGTATCAGGCCACGGTCTTGCTGCCGGTCTTGTTACAATGCTTACACAGAATATGATTGCACAGCATTTCAAAGACGGAAACCTTCCTGATGCAAACGGTAACAAAAAACCCCTTCCACAGATAATGGAAGAAATCAGTGATCATGTCATCAAAGAAAAGGGACAGGTTGAAAATTATCTGGTCGGAACCCTCTGCCGATTTGAACAGAAAAGTCCCAAGGTTGAAATGGTCAATGCCGGAAGTCCTCCCCTGATTTTGTACAGTTCGGCAACAAAGTCCGTAAGAGAACTTCTTCCGTCAGATGAAACAACTCAATTCGGAATGATCGGTGTTGAAGGCTTTTCTGTTTCTTTTTCTCTTACAGAATTTGAAATGTCAGAAAACGATGTTGTTGTGGCTTACACTGATGGTCTCAATGAAGCCATCAACCCGTTGAACGAGCAGTTCGGCCGCCAGCGCATTGCAGAAATTCTGCAGGAAAACGGTGACAATTCAACGGCACAGCAGATCAAAGAAGCCATAATGGCAAAGTTTGAGGCTTTCCGTGAAAAAGTTCCTCTGGCAGATGACATTACATTGATTGTAATGAAGCGCACTGCCCTTTGAAAAAGCTGTTTTTCACTTCAACATTTCTGCTGTTTCTCATGAACTGTTTTTTCTGTTTTGCAGAAGAGACAGTTTTTTATTATGACACAAGCATTTACGGAGATTTGCCTTCTGAACTTGAACTGCCTTTGTGCGGTGACGAAGAAGGAAAGTTTCATCAGCAGCGGGACTTTTACGGTTACTCAATCTGTTACCGGGAAGAATACGAGCAGGCTGAATGGGCCGCATACACGCTTACAAAGGAAAAGCTTTCCGGCACGGAATCACGGGGAAACAACTTCCGCTCTGATCCGGAGATTGTTACCGGTTCTGCCGCTCCGGAAGATTACAGGGGCTCCGGCTTTGACAGAGGACATCTGGCTCCTGCTGCAGACATGGCCTATGATGCCCGCGCAATGAGCGAATCCTTTTTTCTGAGCAATATGAGTCCACAAAATCCCAGTTTCAACCGTGGAATCTGGAAAAAGTGTGAGGATGCGGCACGGAAACTGGCAGAAGAAGCCGACATTGCATACGTTGTTACAGGGCCGGTACTTGAAAAACCCGCGGAAGACTACAATTCCATCGGAATAAACCATGTGACAGTTCCGGAGTTTTATTACAAAATCATACTGCTGTTTTTTGAAGAAGAATCAACTGAAGAAAAAAAGGTGTACCGGGCAGAAACTTACAGCGTGATTGTCCCCAATGAAAAACGCAACGAACCTTGCGAGTTTTTTCTTTCCACCATTGATCAGATAGAAACACGCACAAATATTGACTTTTTTCCGGCCCTCAACGACATTTTTGAAAACCTTATCGAAGAATCATAGAAGATGTCCGATAAAGCACAGTTTCTGAGACACCGGCCGGTGAGGCTCAGAAAAACTGTACACTATGCTTATCGGACACCAACTGTTTATTCCGAATCAATGACCCGTTCCGCTTAATTGCGGTAGAAATTGATCAGACAACCGTCAGCAATAATCTTTCTTTCGTCATCAGTAAGAGCACCGATTCTGAAAGTCAGAGTTTTTGTAGTTTTGCCTTCGATATTTACGCAATATGCAGTAACTTCATCCTGCTTTTCGAGAATTGCTTTTTTGACATCCGGAACAAAAATGTAGTCACCGTTTGCAATTTCCCCATCCTGAGGCATTTTGTCAAACAGGAAAGGAATCATACCCCAGTTGATCAGATTTGAGCGGTAGCGTTTTGTTGCATATTCAACTGCAATGTTTGCCCAACCGCCCAAAACTTTCTGACAGGAAGCAGCCTGTTCGCGTGCAGAACCGTCACCGGGTTTTACGGCATAAATCGTTGAACCGAGTCCGGCAGCTTTTGCACGGTCCGCAAAATCAGACTGAGTTCCGCCCAGAATGTCTGCAACGGAAGCAACTTCAGCAGCAACAGCAGAATCTCCGTCGCGAACTGCTTTTGCACGGCCCACGTAAGCCGGGTCTTTGCGGGAAAGTGTGAATTCTGCCAATCCCAGAGGATTTGAACGGAAACTTGAAGTTTCACCGGAAGGAATCAGTTCGTCAGTTGTTGTTACAGGGTCTGCAATCACAGAAACAACTTTGAGCAGAAGATCATCTGTAAGGGCGGGCATTTTGGGCCAGTCCTTGATATTGGGACCGAACTGGATTTCAACCTCAGGATGAGCAACACCTTTGCTGTCATAAACACGGTTTGCATAAATTGAAGAATCAAAATTGTAAACGCGCTTTGTAAATTCTCCGTCAAATTCTGTTGCCGGAGTAAGGAAACCTTTGTTTGCGGCAGTTGCTGCAATACTGCGTGCATCCATAAGTGCAACGGAAGAAATCTGGCCGTTCTGAACTTTTGAACCTTCGCGGTTGGGGAAGTTTCTGGTTGAATGGCGGATACTGAATGCATTGTTTGCAGGCGTATCACCGGCACCGAAACATGGGCCGCAGAAAGCTGTCTTGAGAACTGTACCGGTCTGCATCAAATCAGCAGCAACACCGTTCTTTACCAATTCCATATAGACGGGCATACTTGCCGGGTACACATTCAAAGTGAATTTGCCGTTTCCGATTGATTTGCCGCGCAGAATGTCACTGGCTTCACAGATGTTTTCAAATCCGCCGCCGGCACAACCTGCAATAACACCCTGATCACAGTAAAGTTTTCCGTCAATCACTTTGTCTTTAAGCGAATAATTGATTTTGTCACCGAAAGAAATCTTTGCTTTTTTTTCTGTTTCTGCAAGAACATCAAGAAGATTTGCATTCACGTCTTCGATTGTGTAAACATTGCTCGGATGGAAAGGCATTGCAATCATCGGCTTGATTTTTGAAAGGTCAACTTCCACAACACCGTCGTAATATGCAAGAGCACCGGGTGCCAAAGGTTTGTAGTCACCTTCACGGCCGTGAATTGAATAGAACTGGCGGATTTTGTCATCTGTTGTCCAGATTGAAGACAGACATGTAGTTTCTGTTGTCATAACATCAATACCGATGCGGAAATCAGCACTGAGTTCTGCAACACCGGGCCCGACAAATTCCATAACCTTGTTCTTTACGTATCCTTTGTCAAAAACAGCACCGATGATTGCCAGAGCAACGTCCTGAGGACCAACTCCTTTCCGGACGCTTCCTTTGAGATAAACGGCAGTTACAGCAGGAAGAGCCACATCGTAAGTTTTGCCCAGAAGCTGTTTTGCAAGTTCACCGCCGCCTTCGCCGATTGCCATTGTTCCCAAAGCACCATAGCGGGTGTGACTGTCGCTTCCAAGAATCATTCCGCCTACTGTTGCCAGAGTTTCGCGGGCAAACTGATGAATTACGGCCTGATGTGGCGGTACGTAAATTCCGCCGTATTTCTGGGCGCAGGTAAGTCCGAACATGTGGTCATCTTCGTTGATTGTTCCGCCGACTGCACAAAGGCTGTTATGACAGTTGGTAAGAACATAGGGCAGCGGGAATTTTTCAAGACCTGAGGCACGTGCCGTCTGGATGATTCCTACAAAAGTAATGTCATGAGAAGTGATTTTGTCGAATTTGATTTTAAGAGCCTGAGAATCACCTGATGTGTTGTGATTCTGCAGAATTCCGTAAGCCATTGTCTGCTTGCGGGCTTCCTCTTTTGAAAAAGCAGAAGACGCTTCTGTTTCTGCAATAAGTGTGGTGCCGTCCTTAAGGTAAGCACCGGAATTCCAAAGTGTGACCATACAAAACCCCTTTTTTGGTACTGATGGGCTCAGTATACCAAAAAAAGGGCTCTGTCTCAATGTCACGGAGCTACAAACTTGTAACCAACACCGCGAACTGTCTGAATAATCTGGTAAGAATCAGAACGTTCTCCCAGTTTTTCACGAAGGCGGGAAATGTGAACATCCAATGTGCGGCTGTCAACATCCACTTTCTGATTGAAATGATAATTTTCGTATTTCAGGCTTTCACGGAATTTGCGGTAAGCGATATATTCTCCGGGAAAAAGAAAATCAGTTTTGCGGAGTCTGTCAGGAAAGCGCTCCTTTTTTTCATAAAGAAAAAGATGTTTTTCAAGTTCGCTTTCGGGAATGTATGCAAAATCTGTTTCTTTATGATACTGTCTGATGATATCAAGCACCTGACGGCTACGTCCTGATGCAGTTTGTTCAAGTTCCAGTTTTTTGTCAATCATTCTTTTGGCTTTGTCATCATCACTTACTCTCATTTCCCAAATATTCTGGAAAAGCTGGGCACGTGTAATGATTTCGCCTTCATGCTGGAAAAAGAATTCCAAAAGTTCATACTCTTTTGCAATGAGCGGGATCGTCGCATCCGGGCGGATAATCAGACGATTCTTCATGTCAATATGAACTCTCGGTTTGTTCATTTTCTGACTGATAATTCCGGCAACAGCGTTTCCCCACTCGGAAACTGATTTTCCGTCCAGCACTTTTTCAGAAATGCCGTCTCCTGCCAAAGAAAAATATCCGTTTTCTTCCGTTACCGTTATGGTCCATGTGTTTTTTTCTGCCATAGCCTCTCCTTGAACATCAAGTCTCTGCAAAAAATTGCAAAGCAAATATTGTCTTATCAAAACAACGTTTGTTTTATATAAAACAATTTATATTTAAAGTTTAAATATAATTCGGTTTTTTTTCTAGTATTTTTTTTTCAGTTAACTATGAAAAATATAATTTTTTTTTCTTAAAATAGCCTTAAATAAACGCACCCGGAATGTATTTATAAAACCAGAGAAGGAAGTCCGCGACTGCCAAAAACACCCGCAAGACGGAACGATAGTTTCCTTGCCGACTTGCGCGTGTAGCGACGCTAGCTAGCGGTTT
>JAKSTU010000074.1 GCA_024402435.1 Treponemataceae bacterium | reverse complement strand
GAAAGAATCGGCACTTTGATTTCTGCCATTTCGTACAGGTTTTTGGCGATTGCCATTCCCTGTCCGCGCTCTTCTGCTTCAATACCGCAATGGGCACCGGGGGTGTTCACGAAGGTAACGATCGGGCGGTTGAACTTTTCTGCTTCACGCATAAGGCGCAGTGCTTTGCGGTAACCTTCCGGCAGCGGCATGCCGAAATTGCAGCGGACCATTTCTTCCGGTGTGGTACCGCGGTTTGCAGTAATAACCGTAACAGGCTGCATGTTCAGAAGTCCGATTCCGCAGATGAGTGCGTCGTCGTTTCCGTAGTAGCGGTCGCCTTTAAGCTCGACGAATGCATCAAAAATGTTGCGCACATAATCCAGCGCGGAGCGGCGTTTTGCACTGCGCTGAAGTTTTACGCGGTCCCAGGGGCCCAGCTGTGAAACAACGTCTGCAGACTCTTTTGATCTGTACATTGAAAGGTCGCGGAAGTATTCCATGCCTGTCGTGTTGAAGTTTGTATATCCGGTTCTGGTTTTGTGGGTTGTCATGAAGAAGTAGAGCATTTTGCTCAGGTTCTTGCGTTCTACAATTCCGTCTACCATACCGTGATCAACCTGGAATTCTGCGCTCTGGAAACCGATGGGAAGTTTCTGTCCCATGGTCTGTTCTACAACGCGCGGACCTGCGAATCCGATGAGTGCTCCCGGCTCTGCAATTATAACGTCAGCCAGCATTGCAAAACTTGCAGTTACACCGCCTGTTGTAGGGTTTGTAAGAATTGTGCAGCTGAAAAGTCCTGCGTTGTCGTGACGTTTAAGTGCTGCAGAAGTTTTTTCCATCTGCATAAGTGATACGATTCCTTCCTGCATTCGGGCACCGCCTGAAGCACAGAAAATAAAGATCGGAAGACGTTCGCGGGTTGCGTATTCAATTGCACGTGTAACTTTTTCGCCTACAACGTGTCCCATGCTTCCCATAAGAAAAGCGGTGTCACAAACTGCAAAAACTGCAGGCTCTTTGTGGATTGTACCGGTTCCGGTAATTACCGCTTCCGAAAGACCGGATTTTGCCTGCGTATCAATGATTTTCTGTTCGTATCCGGGTGTATTGAGCGGGTTTGATCCCTGTACATCGGTAAATAATTCTGAAAAAGAACCCTTGTCCACAACCATGCTGATGCGGTCGTAGGCACCGATTCTCATGTAAGCTTTACATTCTGGGCATATGAATCTCTTTTTTTTAAGTACGGAATCCTCTGTAACGGTTCCACACATCTTGCATTCCATAGGTCAACTCCTATTTGTAAATGATGTACGCGGAATATATCACAAAATCACATTTTTTGCAATTATGTCATGCAAAAAAAAGCAGAAAACTGATTAAGCGGTCATGAGTCGCCTACGGAAGAGATTTGAGCAAAAAAAAGCCCGCACTGACTGCATCTCAGATTCTGAAGTGCAGCAGACGCGGGTTTTATGCCGGGTATGGATCAGCTTACGGCTGTTTACCGATGTAAGCAAGAATACCGCCGTCAACGTACAGAACGTGTCCGTTTACGAAGTTTGAAGCATCTGAAGCCAAGAAAACTGCGGGGCCCATAAGGTCCTCTGTTGTTCCCCAGCGTTCTGCAGGAGTTTTTGCAACAATGAATGCGTCAAAGGGATGGCGGCTTCCGTCAGCCTGGCGTTCGCGGAGCGGTGCAGTCTGAGGAGTTTCGATATAACCGGGTCCGATACCGTTACACTGGATGTTTGCGTGACCGTATTCAGAACAGATGTTGCGTGTAAGCATTTTAAGACCGCCTTTTGCTGCTGCATAGGCAGAAACAGTTTCGCGGCCCAGTTCGCTCATCATTGAACAGATGTTGATGATTTTTCCGTGACCTTTTTTGATCATTGAAGGAATAACAGCCTTTGAAACGATGAAAGGTGCATTCAGGTCAACGTCAATAACTGCACGGAAGTCTTCTGCAGACATTTCGCACATGGGGATGCGTTTGATGATACCGGCATTGTTTACCAGAATATCAACCACACCGACTTCTTTTTCGATTTTTGCAACCATCTCCTGAACCTGAGCTTCGTCGCAAACATTGCATACATATCCGTGTGCATCGATTCCGCGTTCTGCATAGGCTTTCATACCGTTCTGCATTTTTTCTTCATTGATATCATTGAAGCAGATAGTTGCTCCGTATTTTGCAAATGCGGTGGCAATTGCCATACCGATTCCGTAGGAAGCACCTGTTACCAGTGCAACTTTTCCTTTCAAGCTGAAACTGTTTTCATCAAACATAAAAACCTCCAAAACATGCCGAACAAACCTTTCCGGTCAAGGCACTGAACTGTCTAAATATTATCAGCAGAAAAAATCATCCGCAATAAAAAAAAATGCATGATTTAGCACAAAAACGTACAAGGCCGTCATGATGATTGCTTCGCGTAAAGTTCCGGCGGAATTTCTGCAAATTGTTCTTCGGCCCTGTTTATGTGCGTCTTACTGTGATTATGTGTCTTTACGCGTCGATTTCTTCCAGCAGGTTGTTCACAATGAATTCCCGGCGCTGAGGAGTATTCTTTCCCATGTAGAATTCCAGCAGTTTCGGAACGGATTTTAGCTGCTGCACTTCCACCGGCACAAGACGCATATCCTTTCCGATAAAAGGTTTGAATTCCTGAGGACTGATTTCTCCAAGCCCTTTGAAGCGCGTAATTTCAGCAGTGGTTCCCAGCTCTTTTATCGCTTTGTCACGTTCGGCTTCGCTGTAGCAGTAACGGGTATCCTTTTTGTTGCGCACACGGAACAGCGGTGTCTCAAGAATGAATACTTTGCCCGATGTAACCAGTTCTTCAAAAAAGCCCAGGAAAAATGTCATCAGCAGGTTACGGATATGGAAACCGTCGTTATCCGCATCGGTCGCAATGATTATCTTGCTGTAGCGCAGGTTTGCCACGTCCTGCTCAATGCCCAGTGCCATCATCACGTTGTAAAGTTCCGCGTTCTTGTAGATGTCGGTACGCTTTCTTCCGTACATGTTCTCAACTTTGCCCCGCAGACTGAACAGAGCCTGAGTCATTGCATCACGGCAGTGAGTCATTGAACCTGTTGCAGAATCTCCTTCCGTAAGAAAAATCATGCTGTCCGCACCTTTTTCTCCGTCTTCCACATGGTATTTGCAGTCCTTGAGTTTTGGAATCTTCAGCGAAATTTTGCGGGCAGCTTCTTTTGCTTCTTTTTTTACGGTATTCAGTTCCGTGCGCAGTTTTTCGTTTGCCTGGATTTTTGCTTCCAGAGCTTTTGCCACTTCGCTGTTGCGGTGCAGAAAATCATCTACTGCGGATTTTGTTTCTGCAACAATCCAGGAACGGATTTCCGTATTGCCCAATTTGTTTTTTGTCTGGCTTTCAAAAACCGGATCTTTGATTTTTACGGCAACTGCTGCTGTCATTCCTTCGCGCACGTCTTCGCTTTTGTAAGGTTTGCGGTAAAATTCCTGCACGCCTTTCAAAAATCCTTCTTTGAATGCTGCAAGATGAGTTCCGCCGTCCGAAGTGAACTGGCCGTTTACGAATGAAAAATAATTTTCTCCGTATGAATTTGTGTGGGTAACAGAAAATTCCAGCTGTCTGCCTTTGTAATAACTGGCCGGATAAATTGACTCGCCTTCAATTTCGTTGTTCAGAAGGTCTTCAAGGCCTTTTTCGCTTTTGTATTTCTGCCCGTTGTAAACAAGAGTAAGCCCTGCGTTGAGGTATGCGTAATTCCAGATTCGCTTTTCAACGAATTCCTGATTGAAGTTGTAAGGTCCGAATACTTCTTCGTCCGGAACAAATTCCACATAGGTTCCGTCTTTTGCTCCGGGTTTTGCATTTGCCGTTTTGTTTGAAATCAGCTTGCCTTTTTCAAAAACGGCTTCCGCACATTTTCCTTCACGGGCTGACACTACGCGGAAGTAGGAACTGAGCGCATTTACGGCTTTTGTACCTACACCGTTAAGCCCAACAGAAAACTGGAATACATCGTCATTGTATTTTGCGCCCGTATTGATTACTGAAACGCAGTCCACCAGTTTTCCCAATGGGATTCCCCGTCCGTAGTCCCGCACTTTTACCCGGTTTTCTTTGACTTCTATATCAATCCGGCGGCCGTTTCCCATTATGAATTCATCTATTGCGTTGTCGATTATTTCTTTTAAAAGGATATAAATACCGTCATTCTGATTGGAACCGTCTCCCAAGCGACCGATGTACATTCCGGTTCTGAGTCTGATGTGGTCCAGAGAACTGAGGGTTTTGATTTTGGATTCGTCGTAAATTACATTCTTTTCTGATTTTTTTTCTGCCATAATCCCACCATATAAAATTATAGCAAAAAAACGGCAACAAAAAAAGCCGTTCCTTAAAATTGAAAAACCTCAGAAGTTTCAACTCCTGAGGTTTTTCAATTGGTTCGCGCGAGCGAACACGTAAACAAAAAAGTTTCCCACGAAACTTTAAGTTAAACTGGGCGGCGCCATTTCAGCCGTCCAGTTTAGCCGTTCCTTTGAATGTTGATTGCTCCAAAGGAACGGCTCCGTTACGGAATCATCTGCTTGATGAATCAAGCAAAGGGATTCTCGTCAGCATAGAGGCAGCCTGCGGGTTTGTTGTAAGCAATGTCTTCTACTCCCAGATACTGGAAGATTGTGTACAGTGCTTTTCCAACGTGACCGAATGCAACTGCTCCGTGGTGAGGATAGCGTTTTGAAATCAGAACGTGGCGGTAGAAACGGCCCATTTCTTTGATTGCAAAAATACCGATACCACCGAATGAGCGTGTAGCAACGGGGAGAACTTCACCCTGAGCAACGTATGCCTGCAGTTTTCCGTCTGCATTTGCATGTACTCTGAAGAATGTGATGTCTCCGGCTGCAATGTCGCCTTCCAGTGTACCGCGTGTAAAGTCAGGTTCACTTCCTTTGGGTTCGAGCAGGCGGTGCTGGATCAGCTGATATTTTACAGCAGGATCACTGCAGGGTGCCAGACAGCAGAAAGGTGTGTTTCCGCAGTGGAATCCCATGAATGTGTCGTTGAGTTTGTAGTCGTATTTGGGTTTGATTTCTGCTTCCCACATGTCCTGGGGTACAGTGTTGTTGATGTCGAGCAGAGTAACAGGAGCGCCTGTTACACATGTTCCGATGTATTCGCTGAGAGCGCCGTAAATATCTACTTCACATGCAACAGGAATTCCTTTTGATGCAAGGCGGCTGTTTACGTAACAGGGCTCGAAACCGAATGCTTCGGGGAATGCAGGCCAGCATTTGTCTGCAAAGACAACGTATTCGCGTGCACCTTTGTTCTTTTCTGCCCAGTCGAGCAGTGTAAGTTCAAACTGTGCCATGCGGGGCAGGAAGTCAGGCCATTTGTTTCCTTTTGCGCCCAGTTCTGCTGCCATTTCTTTGCATACGTCGTCAATGCGGGGATCGTTTGCATGTGCTTTGTATGAAACCAAGAGGTCAAGTTCTGAGTTCTCCTGGATTTCTACGCCGATGTCATACAGACCTTTGATAGGTGCGTTACATGCGAAGAAGTCCTGAGGACGGGGACCGAATGTGATTACTTTGAGTTTTGAAAGACCGATCAGAGCGCGTGCAACAGGAATGAAGTCTTCCATCATTTTTGCAACGTCTTCTGCTGATCCTACGGGATATTCAGGGATAACAGCCTTAAGGTGGCGGAGACCCAGGTTGTATGAGCAGTTGAGAACGCCGCAGTATGCATCACCGCGTCCGTCAATCAGGCTGTTTCCGCTTTCTTCTGCAGCAGCAGCATACATAACGGGACCGTCGAAGTTTTTGGCGATAAGTGTTTCGGGTGTTTCGGGACCGAAGTTACCCAGGAATACACACAGTGCGTTACAACCGGCTTTTTTTACGTCTTCAACAGCTTTGAGCATGTCGAGTTCGTTTTCTACGGTTACTTTGCATTCATACAGGCTTGCGGCATTTCCGAAAGCTTTTACAATTGCAGCACGGCGGCTTTCTGAAAGTGAAATAATGAAGCAGTCGCGACTTACGGCAATAATTCCGAGTTTTACGTCAGGAATATTTTTGAGCATTTTTTTCCCCCATTTGGTAAAGTGAGTGTTCTCATATTGTACACTGTATTTGCAATCAAACAATAAGAAAATTCGCTGATTGTGCGGATTTTCTGCTTTTATGTTTTTGCGGGTGTTCGTTTTTTTGCTGCAAAGTGTTACACTTGTATACAGTTCATGCGCCTGGTGATGTGCATAACGCACGCGCCTTAAGAAGCGAATAATGCGCCTTAAGAAGCGAATATCGCGTCTTGGAGCGTACCGGAGAAAAAATGAAAAAAAGATTGTTCATTGCAGCAATGCTGATTTGCGGGGCTTTTTGTTTTGCCGGCCCCAATGTGTTTCTTAAAGAAAAAAAAGCGGATCTTTATTCAAGCTATAAATGGTATGGCTATTCAGTTGCAAAAATTGCATACGGAACTGAACTTGTCGTTCTTGAAGAAAACGGCAGCTGGCTTCATGTAAAGATGCGCGGCAAAGATGTAGAAGGCTGGATCAATGTTTCAAAAGTCACGGAGCGCAAGATTTCCACTTCCAGTTCTGCTGATGCAAGAGAAATAGCTCTTGCAGGAAAAGGCTTTTCCGAAGAAGTTGAAAATCTTTATTCCCGGTCAGGCAAAGGGGATTTTGATGCAGTTGATCAGGTTGAACGCAGTTCCGCAGATTTTGGCGAAATCAGATCCTTCATTGCAGAAGGCTGTCTTAAAGGCGGTTCAAAATGAAGAAGCTTTCATTCAAATCATTTCTTGAATCAGTTCTGCTTTCTGTCTGTTCGCTCATGCTTTTTGTTTCCTGCGAATCCATGAATCTGGCCGTGAAAGAAACGGCAGAAGTTGCTTACTCAGTCGGGCTCATCAGCGAAGAATCCTATGCATCCGTCAATGAAACTCTTGAGCAGTCTGATCAGGCCATGCTGGAATTCACAATTGAGGAAGAATATTACATCGGCCGGGGTGTTGCCGCATCAATTCTTCTGACTTATCCCCTTTATGAAAACCCGGTTCTTGATGCATATCTCAACAAAGTCCTTCAGGTGCTGGTTCTGAGTTACGGAATGCCCGAAAAACTCAACGGCTATCACATTGCAGTTCTTGATACTGACGAAATCAATGCTTTTGCGACTTGCGGAGGACATATCCTGATTTCGCGTGGCTTTGTTTCCTGCGTTGAAAACGAAGACCAGCTTGCTGCGGTCATTGCTCACGAACTGTCGCACATTCTGCTGAATCATCCGATTGAATCAATCCGAGCTGACAGAAGAACCAATGCTTTCAAAGCGCTGGGCAAAATGAGCATGAACCTTTTTGCAGATTATGTGGATCTTGCGGGCCAAGAAGACGGTGTCTGGCAGTTCATAGAAGGTGACACAATCCGTCAGATGGAAAGCACTTTTTCGGATCTGGTCGGTGACAGCGTGAACAATCTTGTGAACAGCGGTTATTCACAGAATCTTGAATATCTTGCTGACGAACAGGCTCTGCTGATCATGGAATCTGCGGGTTACAGTGTTCATGCAATGTCAGACGTACTTGTGGCTCTCGAAAAAAGCCTGGGCAGATCAAAAACCGGTATCGGAAAAACACATCCGTCACCCAAAGCCAGAAGAAATTACTTTGCCCAGTCAATCAAAAGGCTTGAAGAATACGGAATTGATTACAGACGTACAATGCGTTTCAATGCGGTAAAGGCGTGTCTATGAAAATTTCTGGAAAGATTGCAAAACTTAATCCGTTTTTTGTGGGATTTGTTGTTTTTGTCTTTGTGGCACTTTTTGATTTTGCGGGACTTTTTGAAGACCTTGAACGCAAATCCTACGATTCCCGGGTGAATTTTGCACTTCCTTACAGATCTGCCTGCGATGACATTGTGTTCATTATGGTGGATCAGGAAAGCATAAACCGTGCGGCAGAAGACTTCGGCTGGGTTTCGTGGCCGTGGCCCCGCTCTGCTTACGGAAAGATTTATGAGTATCTGGATGCTTCCGGTGCTGCTTCCTGCACATTGGATATTCTTTTTTCGGAAGTTTCATCTTTCGGACAGGCTGATGACGAAGCTTTTGCCGAAAGTCTCCGCTCCGGCAGGAACACTCTGTCTCTTATGGCGGAATATTGGGATGATGTGACTGACGCTTCCCGTCTTCTGCGGCCTGTGGAAGTGATCAGAAATAGTGTTGATTATCTTGGAAACAGTACCAGCATAAAAGACTCTGATGATGTAATCCGCCGGACAAGGGTTGTGGACAATGTGGACGGCACTGAGCTTATAAGCATGGGTTTTGCTCCTGTTCTTGCAGAGGCCGGGGACTCGCGTGGTGACAGACTTAAAGGTCTGCCTTTTCTTGAAGACGGTACGCTCAAACTGAATTTCAAGGGCAGCATTGATTATTACATCCATTACAGCGCCTACGAAGTTCTGAAAAGCATTTCCGCACTTGAAAATCCTTCCGCTCTGTCTTCTGATGATCCTTTTCTTCCGGGCGGAGACAGGTTTGTAGGACCTGAATGTTTTGCAGGTGCCCATGTTTTTGTAATTTATTATGCTCCCGGACTTTTTGATATCTGTGCAACACCGGTCAGCAAAGTGTATCCCGGTGCAGGTGTTTCAATTACAACACTGGACAACTTTCTTACCGATTCGTTCATCCGCACGGTTCCTGCTTGGCTCGATCATCTGATTCTTCTTGCAGTTTGTCTTCTTGGTGCCTGCATTTCTTACTGTTCCCTCCGCCAGAAAACTTTTTTCCGTTCCGTGGTGTGTTCTGCAATCTGTTTTGCCGGCGGTCTCGGTGTTGTGTGGGCTGCAAATCTTCTGCTTTTTGTCCTTCGTTATGATGCTCGTTTTGTTCCTCTTGTGGCAGGTTTTGTCTTTGCTTATCTTTTCAACGTAACCAAAGATTATATTGTGGAAGGAAAACAGAAGCGTTTCATAAAAAATGCTTTTCGTCAGTATCTGAGTCCCGAGGTGATCAATCAGCTGATTGCGAATCCGGAACAGCTTGCACTCGGCGGAACACGACGCAACATAACGATTTTTTTCAGTGATGTTCAGGATTTTACTTCTTTGGGCGAAAAACTCAGTCCTGAAGATCTTACGGAAGTTCTGAATCTGTATCTTTCGGAACTCAGCAGCATCATAATGGAAAATGGCGGAACAATCGACAAATATGAAGGGGACGCAATCGTCGCTTTCTGGAATGCTCCTCTGGATGTTGAACGGCACAGTGCCGTGGCTTTGGAAACAGCGGTAAAGTGTCAGGAAAAACTGGCGGAACTGGCTCCTGTTTTTGAGCAGAAGGCCGGCCGGCCCATGTGGACACGGATCGGAATCAACACGGGAAGTGCTGTTGTGGGAAACATGGGAAGCCAGCACCGTTTTGACTACACCATGTTCGGTGACAATGTAAATCTTGCGTCTCGTCTTGAAGGCCTCAACAAGCAGTTCGGAACTTATATCCTTTGCAGCGAATCAACAATGATGCAGGCTTTGGAATGCGGCTGCACTCTGTACTTTCGGGAACTGGGCAATGTGATTGTGGCAGGAAAAACTGAAGCTGTCCGGGTTTTTGAACCCATGTCGCCCGAAACTGCGGCTGCAAGGCAGGACACGCTCCGTGCTTTTGATGCAGGGCTTCAGCTTTTTTACAAGGGTATGACCGAAGACGCGGAAAAAGTTTTTGCCGCCATCAAAGATGATGCTCCTGCCGCAAAATACGCCCGAAAGTGCCGCTCACTGATTCAGTCCGGCGCATCAGAAAACGGCCGTCAGGGTATTTGGGTTGCAGACAGCAAATAAAAAGATGTTTCGACTCCGCTCAACATGACAAAGGGGCAGCATTCGTTGTGCGCGCATTCTGCGGCATGA
>JAKSTU010000073.1 GCA_024402435.1 Treponemataceae bacterium | reverse complement strand
GGAGACGATTGAAATGAATATTAATCCTTTTGATTTGCTTAAAAACGCAAAAACCATTCAGGAAGAAATGGGAAAAGTTCAGGAAGAACTCAAGTACATTTCTGCAACCGGAAGCAGCGGCGGCGGAATTGTAAAAGTGACTATGAACGGGCAGTTTGAAGTGACGGACGTGCTTATTGATCCCATTGCAGTGGATCCCCGTGACGTAAAAATGCTTCAGGATCTTATTGTTGCCGCCGCCCATGACGCAGGCGAGCGCATCAAGGAAACCATCAAAGAAAAAGCCGGCCCCATGTTGGGCGGTCTAAATATTCCGGGTCTTTGATCAATGAACGCACTTGATGAACTGACCGACAGTTTTTCCCGCCTGCCGGGAATCGGAAAAAAAAGCGCATCCCGCATTTCTTACCATCTGCTGAAAACAGACCAGGCGTTTCTGGAGCGTTTTGCCCGGCAGCTTCTGACTTTGCACGACCGCATCAAAGGGTGCAGCATTTGCGGCGCATACACTGAAAATGATCCCTGTGCAATCTGCAGCGATCCTACCCGTGACAGAACCGTAATCTGTGTGGTGGAACAGCCTCAGGATGTGCAGATAATAGAAGCTTCCCGTGAATTCAAGGGAATGTTTCACGTTCTTGGCGGTGTTATTGCGCCTCTTGAAGGAATCGGGCCGGACAAACTTTCTGTGGCACAGCTGCAGAAACGGATTCAGTCTGACGGCGTAAAAGAAGTGATCATTGCGACAAATCCAACTGTAGAAGGTGACACCACGGCTCTTTATCTGCGCCGCATTCTTGAAAACACCGGTGTAACTGTTACGCGCCTTGCTTCGGGACTTCCTGTGGGCGGAGACCTTGAATACGCGGACAAGCTGACTTTGGCAAGAAGTTTCCGCGGACGCGTATCCCTTTAGGCGCGGATTTGCTTTGGCAGCGTCATTTGCCGTAAAAACACCGTAAAAAAACATATTGTTTGTCGGCCGCAAAAACATTATCATTCGGAATTGGACACAGGATGCGATTCAGTGTCCTGAAAACGCGTATTTCCAATGACGGAGGCTTTGAATGAAAAAAAGCTTGTGTGTCCGGATTTCCCGGCTTGTATGTGTCTTTGCAGTTGTGCTTGCAGTCGTGTCTCTTTCGGCCTGCTCAAAATCTTCTTCCAAAAAGCTGTATCTTTTCAACTGGACTTACTACACTCCTGATGAAGTCATCAAGCAGTTCGAGAAAGAGTTCGGAGTTTCCGTCAAAGTAGACAGTTATGCATCGAACGAAGAAATGTATGCAAAACTGATGGCCGGCGCAACCGGTTATGACATCATCTTTCCGTCACAGGATTACGTATCGATTCTGATCAAGCAGGGAAAACTTGCAGAAATCGATCATTCAAAATTCCCCAACAAAGACAACATCAGTGATCTGGTGCTTGCAAAAGCAAGTTATGATCCAGAAATGAAATACAGCGTGCCATATTACATGGGTGCCGCTGGAATTGCCGTAAATAAAGACAGAGTAAAGAATTATGAGAAAAGCTGGGACATTTTTTCCCGGACTGACCTTAAAGACAGAATGTGCATGATGGATGACATGAGGGAAGTAATCGGGGATGCTCTTGTTTCAAAAGGCTATTCAGTCAATTCTCTGAATTCTGCTGAACTTGCAGAAGCAAAAAAACTGATTCTTACAGAGTGGAAGCCGAATCTTACGAAATTTGATGCAGAAGGTTTCGGAAAATCTTTTGCTTCCGGAGATTTTTACGTTGTTCAGGGTTATGCAGAAGCTGTTTTCGGCGAAGTTCCTGAAGAAAAATGGAACACAGTGGATTTCTTCATTCCTGAAGAGGGCGGACCAATGTACATTGATTCACTCTGCATTCTCAAGAATTCAAAGAATTATGATCTTGCAATGGAATTCATCAACTTTATTCATCGGCCTGAAATTTATGCCCAGTTCCTTGATGCCTTCCATTTTCCTGCCGGTGTAAACACGAAGGCAGCAGCTTATATGACCACAGAACCACATTACAGTGCAGAAGACATGAAAAACTGTGAAATCAAGAATGATCTTGCAGAAGGCATTGATGTTTACAACGCAATCTGGCAGGAAATCCGTTTCGAAAACTGATTGGTCTGCTGCATGAGGATTTATGCTGAACAGTAAAGTTTACGAAGAAGCAATCATCAACGGTGCGGAGGCTGTGTGTTTTGCAGAACCTGTTTTTGCAGAGGGCGCGGATTCCGGACAGATTTCTGATTTCAGAATCATATTTGCAAACAATGCATTGACCGGTTTTGTTGGAGATGCTGTGCATGAAGGCGTTCTGTTCTCTTCTCTTGCAGACCTTCTGGACGATGATCACTGGATTGAAGTTCCACTGCAGGTTTATGGCGGAACTTTACGCTATGTTCAGAAAGAATACTTCATGGAACGGCTTTCCATGTGGATAAGCGTTGTTTTTACCCGGCTGCCCAGCAGTATTCTCTGCATTTCCGTGCAGGACGTGTCTGTAATTCATCAGCGTGAAGAAGACATTATTGACCAGAACAACCGCCTTGCAGAACTTTCTGACAAACTGAACGCCGCACGCATAGAACTGAATGCCCGGCTTGAAAACATAAAGGCACTCAACGCGTCTTTGGAGCATCTTGCCTTTTATGACAAACTTACTTCTTTGCCCAACCGGGAAAAACTTGCTCACGACCTGCATGAGAACTGCCTGAATTGTGCCGGCACTGACAAACAGATATGCATTCTGCTGATGGACATAGACAATTTCAAGAATGTGAACGATGTGCGGGGCCGGGAAACCGGTGACGGAATTCTTTGTCATGTGGCGTCGGTGCTGAGCTGCTTCAAGACTGATGCAGTTGAAGCCTACCGTTTTGGCGGAGACGAGTTTGTAGTAACGATTACGGATGTTGACGCAACTGAAAAAATGGATGTGCTTTCTGATAAAATAATGGAAGAACTTGCAAAAAATCATATCCATGTTTCCTGCGGCATTGCGACTTTTCCCGAGGATTCCAACTACATTGAGCGGGTTCTTTCTTACGCAGACATTACCATGTACCATGTAAAGCGGAACGGCAAAAATTCAAAGATGATTTTCCGCCACAAAATGCAGGAAAACTTCTACCGGCGGGTACTCATGGAATCTCAGCTTGAGGCCGCGGTCAAAGACAAATCATTCATGCTGTTCTATCAGCCTCAGGTGGACATTGCAAAAAAGAAGCTGCGCGGTTTTGAAGCTTTGCTCCGCTGGAATTCACCTGACTTCGGCTGGGTTAGTCCGGAACTTTTCATACCTCTTGCAGAAGAAACACGCATAATCATTCCCCTGGGCGAGTGGATTATGGAAACTGCCTGCAAAACTCTTGCAAAATGGCGCAAAGACTACGGTTTTGACGGAATAATGTCCATAAACATGTCTCCGATTCAGCTGACACAGGATGACTTTATTCCCAAACTTGAAAAAATCATCCGGGAAAACGGACTTCCGCCTGAAAGTGTTGAAGTTGAAGTGACAGAGGGCATTGCAATCAGCAATCTTGACGAAACTGTAAAACTGCTGGACCGGATCAAAAAAATCGGTGTAGGAATTTCTCTTGACGATTTCGGAACCGGTTATTCATCTTTGAGCTATCTGCCCAAACTGCCTCTTTCCACCCTGAAGATTGACAAATCCTTTGTGCGGAACATTGCTCAGGATCACAGTGCGGAATCAAACATTACCGAAGCGATTGTGTCCATGGTGTCAAAACTCGGAATAGATACCATTGCAGAAGGCGTTGAAAATACGGATCAGCTTGAAGTGCTTGAAAAACTTCATTGCAAAAACCTGCAGGGATATCTGACGGGCAAACCCATGCCTGAAGATGTGTGCTGTCGCATGTTGGGCGGGGACAAATCCGCAATTGACAAACTTGGAGATGAAACAGTTGACTATCAGATTTGAAAAATTTTTTGCCGTGCTGGTGCTGGCCTTTGTTTTTTCAGGATTTTCCGGTGTGCTTGATGCAGAAACCTTCAGATACAGGCATTCAGCGGGAGACAAGTACCGCATTCTTTCTGTTGTAAGCGAAGATGTGCTGATAAACGGGGCTTTGAACAATCATTCCGAAATTGTGAACCGCATTTCTGTGGAAGTTACCGACGTTGTTGACGGCACAGGCATTATTTCTGCAACTTTCATGACTTCAGAAGAAGCGGTTCTGGCAGGCGAAGTCAGTTCAAAACCGGCTTTTGTCTGGTCCGATGAATATCTGAGCGTTTTTTCCCGTGACGAACTTGGTGTTTACGATATTTCCGATTCTTTTTTCATGCCGGTTGTCCGCAATGTTCCGGTTTTTCCGGAAGAAGATCTGCAGCCCGGTGACACCTGGTTTGCAGAAGGCGAGGAAGCCCATGATCTGAGACGGACTTTCGGACTTCTTTCTCCCATGCTGATTCCCTTTGTGGCTGAATACTGCTATGAAGGAACGACGGAAGTGGACGGAAAGACACTGCATCTTATTACGGTTGAATACTCCATGTATGCGGATTATCCGGCAAAGGTGTCTACGGCGGGCAATGTTCCTGTTTCCGCAATGGGCTACGTGAATCAGGAAATCTTCTGGGACAACGAAGCCGGCGCTATAGAAACTTATGACGAAACTTTCAGTATCGTGCTTTATACGAAAAGCGGTACTCGCATTGAATACAGGGGAACTTCTTCCAGTGAAATTACGGAGCGGCCGACTGTAACCGCTTTGGACACGGTTGCCAATGTTCAGAAGCAGATTGACGAACTGGACATTGAAGGTGCCGTTGTTATTGCGGACGAACGGGGACTTACTCTTAGCCTTGAGAACATTCAGTTCAAGGCTGACTCAAGTTATCTGCAGGAAAGCGAAAAAATCAAACTGAGAAAAATTGCGGGCATTCTGGAATCTTTTCCTGACAATGACCTTCTGATAAGCGGGCACACTGCACGGGCCGGCAGCGAGGAATCCTGCCAGACTCTGTCTGAAAAACGGGCTCAGGCTGTTGCTGACTTTCTGCAGTCCATCGGCGTAAAGGACAAGTATCACATTTATACCAGAGGCTACGGGTCTTCTGTGCCGGTTGCTGACAATGCTACTGCGGAAGGCATGGCACGGAACCGCCGTGTAGAAATCACAATTATGGAGATGTGAAAAAACAGTTTGTTCGCCATCCATGGCTCGCCGCTAACGCGGTGTTTTTAAAGGAGAAAAGATGTATCAGGTTAGAGTAGAAGCGGATTTTGCCGCTGCCCATTTTTTGAAGGATTATCACGGAAAATGCGAAAACCTCCACGGACACAACTATCAGGTTTTTGCCCATGCAAAGGGCACGGAACTGGACGAAGGCGGAATGCTGCTGGACTTTGGTCAGCTTAAGGGCGCTCTTCGCGATGTATGCAGAATGGTTGACCACACTAACTTGAATGATCTTACAGAAAACGGTGTGTCCGTTTTTGCAGACAATCCCAGCGCCGAAAGAATTGCCCGCTGGATTTTTACGGAAGTGCAGAAGAAACTGAGGGAATCCTGCGGTGACAAATATGCGGACATGCTTTTTGCCGTTGACGTCTTTGAGACTCCCACATCCCGCGCAAGATACTGCGTAGATTGATTACAAAAAAAGTTGACGTTTTTTTGTAACTCCGTTTACAATAAACTGTTATTTTTTATGACAACTCTGCTTCCTCCTGAAAAAAGTTCGGGGGGGGGTACTAATGTATAGGTGTTTTGAAACACTGAAGGAGATCATTATGAAAAAGAAATTGCTTCTGGGTGCCTTATGTATTGTTATGGCACTGTCTCTTGTTTCCTGCGACTGGGGTAATCTCGGAAAAGGAAAAGACCCTGAAATCGAGTACCTTATAGCCAAGGATGACGGTCCCTTCACAGAGATTCCTGACTGGATCAAAGGTTACTGGTCTGACGCTACTGACGACGGATACACTTTTGATTCCTCAGCTGAATCATTCTTCTTTACAGACACAAATTTCTTCAATGATGTTGGCAGAAATAAGCGTCATGACTTTAAAGTAATTGCTCAGCTTAATCCTGACTTTGCAGAAGCTGTAACAGAAACAACTTATACTGTTACATTCAAGAATTATTGGAGCCAGCATACAAATAAGGATTGGGTTTTTACTTTTACAAAGACCGTTAATGGCATTTCTTTGGTAGAAAATAAAGGTGATAACGATAAAAACTTTACTCTTGAAAAAGGAAAGCTTTTAATTCCAGAGTGGCTTCGTGGAAGCTGGTCTGCTGGCGGTATGAGATTCAATTTCACAAAGAGAAATATGGTTCTCGTTTTAGACTCAGGTAGCCTGGACTTTACAGATGCAATTCTCCCATGTGTTGACGGCAAATATTACGAATACAAGAAAGGCACAGGTTATATTGAAAAGAGAAATGACGATGAGACTCCTAAATCTTATGAACTGATTGTACAGGATGAGGAGGGTGCCTTCATCAATGTGAAATTCGTTCAGAAAGATGAAAACACAGTCACTTGGTATAGTGATGATCAATCTGTCGATCTGACCGCAGTAATTGAGTGATCAAAAACTCACAGAATAATCCTTAAAAAAACTCCGGCTGGTTCTGTCAGTTTTGTCGGAATCAATCGGGGCAGATTTTTCAGTGTCCAGAATTGATAAGAACATTCTGTCATGCTGTCTGACCTTATTCAGTATGAACGGAATGGTTTTGAATAACATAAAGTGTTGTGTATCTTGATGCCCCTTTGCCTTCAAACAGAAAGTGTTTATTCAACTTAATCTTTTCTAGCCGGTGTACCAGTTTTATTCATGGATTTTCAGGAGACATCAGTGGGGGAAAGAAGCCTCATCTCAAAAAAATTTGACCTTTTCTCAACAATCTTTATGACAATAGGGTTTGTTCTGTTGGCACTCACAGCCATTGAGATTTTTCAGGATGCTGTGAAAAAGAAGGATTCCGTTCCCTGTACAGGAGTGATTGTCTATTGGGCCCGCCGAAATCCAGTGAGAATCGCCTTTGAATATGAGGATGAACTTTATATCCGCTCCTACGATGGAAGTAACTCTTCCTGGTATGAGGGAAAAACCATTGAGATTCTTTACAACCCGGTGAAAGACAGGATTTACCTTCCATCAATGAACACAGTACGCAACATTGTCCTTGTCGGCCTGGCACTGATTTTTGGTCTCGGGGGGCTGATTCCCTTCATCGTTGGGAGGAGAAAGGTAAACAGGGGAAGAAGACTCAAGGAAGAGGGTGTCTGTCTTGATTGCACGATAATCGACGTTTACATAAATGAATCAATCAGTATGAATTCCAGCAATCCGGTTGTCATAACCTGCAGCTTTAAAAACTCTGATGACATTGAGTATCGATTCAAAAGCGGGAATGTTCTGGTTGATTCCTATGATGATTATAAAGTGGGTGACACAATAAAAGTGTACGCCAACAGAGAAAACTATAAAGACTATTTTGTGGAGACAAATGTATGAAAAAAGACAACAAGGCCCTTTCTATAGGTGTGGTTGCTTTCGGAGTTGCCGGAGTGGTTGTCCTGTCTATCGGAATCAGGATGTTCATGAAGAAATTCATTGTTCCTGATTTTTCTGAGGCCTATTCCTTCAGTTTTTCTTCCCTTCTGATTTCCGTTGTCCTGTGTCTTGCGGGTCTCACTTGTCTGATTGTCGCTCTGACCTTGTTCTTTAAATTCGTGAGGGATCCAAAAGTAAAAGGTCAGACTGTCACCGGTGTTGTGACCGGTTATGAAAAAAATGATGGAATTGAAGTGAACGGAGCCTGTCCTTACAGAATCAAGGGCACTTTTGTCAGCCCTATTTCTGATGCGCAGATAGAATTTATTTCTTCCAACATCTGGGAAACCGAGGAATGGTTTGGGAAAAATGTTTCAGCCGGCGACAAGGTTGATGTGACTGTAAAAAACGATAGGAAATACAAAGTGGATGTGGATTCGATTCTCCGGCACAAAGGAATTGTTGAACTTTAAGTCTGCCATGGATTTCTGAATCTGAAAAAAAGAAATTAATACCGCTGTTGAGAATAATATAACGGGAGCAGAGTTGTTTTAGGACGCAGCGGTTTTAATGATAAATGCGGTTTCTGATGATTGTTAAGGGGACCGCAGATTTTGGAGGCGTGATAAAAATTACTTCCCTGTGATTTCTGTCACTTCAGTCTGTTGATGCGTTGTGTTGACAGACTGATTACATCGCCATCCAATACCCACCGTTGATGCGGTGTCATTAAAGATAGGAGAACAAAAAAAATGAAAGGAACAAAGAAAAATGTTCATTCATTCATGAGTCGGTTTTTAATCGTATTACTCGCATTATCAACTGTACTCGTCTTTACAAACTGTTCATCTATGAAACAGCTTTTTGACCTGAACGGTATTATTGTTTCAAAAGATGATCAGATTTTCCAGGGGGAGTCGGCAACTGTGACAATTGACATGGCTGATGCTGTAAAGTCATTCAGTTTCAATGCCACATCCGATCCTGTTGAAAACGGATACCCGATCAGATTTGAGGTTTCTGATCCCGCAGTTGTTTCAGTCACTCAGTCCGCATCGGATCCCAGCAAGTATACCATCAATGCTACTGGCACCGGTTGGTGTGATGTGACTGTCATGTGTTCTGTGGCCTATAAATTTGATTTTATAGTTTACGTTACAGACAATGCCACAGGTGTTTCAGAAGAAGCTCTTGAGAACCGCAGAAACGAGTATTATGCGTTCCTGGGAGCAGGTGCAGAAGAACCTGAAGTCTCCGGTCCGCTTTATGTAAGCGAAACAACTCCGGTTATTATTTATGCCGAAAGTACAGAAAAAGAAGTTTTGGACAGCGTTCATCTTTCTTCAGAAATCCCTGCTCTTGACGAAGAGGTTTCATACCAGTGGTATATAAATGGCAAGGCTGCCGGAATTGAGGGATATAAACCCGGCCGTGTTGAATTCATGGATTACAGATCTCTGGAGGCTGGTGTACAGTCAATCTATCTTGAGATAACAGGAAAGACATCTGGAAACAAAGCAAAATCAGAGACAGTACAGATTACATTCAAATACATTGACCACCGTCCTGAGTATGCCGGTGCATGGGTGAAAGATGCTGCCGCCACTGACGGAAAGTATATGGCTGAGGATGGAAACATCTATGACATGTATAAAGATGCAGCAACCGGTGAATGGACCTGCAGACCAGGCGCAGTCGCAACATTGGCTTCCACAGGTTATGTAGTAACAGATCATGTGGCAGGAAACCAAACAGAGACTGACTACCTTAATGATAAACTCATTGTAAGAGTGAATGGTGTCAAGAATGAGTATGTCAGGGCTGCAATCACTCCTCGTACTGAAAGATATGTGGATTCAACAACAAAAGTTGTGATCTCTGCAGATAAATCATCTCTTGGAGTTGGAGAGAGCGTAAGAATTGACTCCAAGATCTCCATTCTTGATGAGCCTGTCTCTTACCAGTGGTACATTGACGGAACAGCAGTGACATACAACAACAGAGGAACAAAGTCCTATTACGAGGATGACTGTTCTGAGCCAAGGACATTTGAGTATTACGTTGTTGTAAAGGGCTACAATTCTGGAGTAAGCGTAACCTCAAACAAGGTAAAAGTAACATTCACAATGCCTGACCATCGTCCTGAGTATGCCGGTGCATGGATCAAGGATAAGACAGCCAACGGTGGAAAATACGTGACCGCTGACGGAAAGATCTATGACATGTATCAGGATGAGGAGACAAAGGAGTGGGTCTATAAACCTGAAGTTGTAGCAACAATGCAGTCATACGGATATTCAATCACGGATAACGTAGCAAGAAACAAGACAACAATCAGAAACGGCAAGATTTACGTTACAGCAAACGGAGTTGAATCATCATATTCAAAATCAAATGTAACACCACGTGCCGCAAAATA
>JAKSTU010000072.1 GCA_024402435.1 Treponemataceae bacterium | reverse complement strand
GCACTGTCAAAAATGCCTTCCATTGTCTCGGTGTTGAACAGTATCTGATCGGCAGTAATGTTCTGATCACTGCCGGAGCCTGTCTGCCGGAGGGTAATGTTTCCTTTTGCGTATATCAGGTTCCGCTCACGGTTGAAAGTAATTGAATCTGCGGTAATGGTCGTCTTTGTCCCGTTGTTTGAAATGCTCAGATTCACATCGCCGGTAAGCAGAATAATCTGCGAGTCTGACTGGGAGTCCGGGGCGTTGGAAACAGCAGGCTTATCAACTGTCCTGTATTCTATTTTCTGTGCTGATTCGATTGTAACTGTCGCACCTTCCGCACAAAGGGGACTCACTGACAGCACCAAATGTGCCAGCAGACAAAGAAGGAGCGCCGGCAGAAAAAAAGTTCTGCAATGTCCCGGTTCATGAGAATTTTGAAAACAGTCGGCAGCAGAAAAAATCATTAATCCGGTTCAGTCCTTCCGTTCAAGCATTTCTTTGATGTAACGGCCTGTGTGGGACTGTTCCACTTCTGCAACTTCTTCCGGTGTTCCGGATGCAATCACCTGTCCTCCGCGGAATCCACCTTCAGGCCCCATGTCAATAATGTTGTCTGCCTGAAGAATTACATCAAGATTGTGTTCAATCATTATAACTGTATTGCCCTGATCCACAAGTCTCTGAATGACTTCCATAAGCTGCTTCACATCAGCAAAGTGGAGACCCGTTGTAGGTTCATCAAGAATGTACAGAGTTTTTCCGGTTGAGCGGCGGGCAAGTTCGTTTGCAAGTTTTACACGCTGTGCTTCACCGCCGGAAAGTGTCAGTGCGTTGTGGCCCAAGGTAATGTAGCCCAGACCGACTGAAACCAGTGTCTGCAGTTTATGGGCAATATGCGGCACGTGACTGAAGAATTCTGCAGCCTCTTCAATGGTCATGTTGAGGACATCGTCAATGCTTTTGCCCTTGTAGCGGACATCCAGAGTTTCCTGATTGAACCTGCGTCCGTGACAAACATCACAGGTAACGAAAACATCAGGCAGAAAGTTCATTTCGATGGTGATTGTTCCTGCTCCGAGACAATTTTCGCAGCGTCCGCCTTTTACGTTGAAACTGAAACGGCCCGGTTTGTAGCCCTTCATTTTGGCTTCCGGCAGACTTGCGTAAAGATCGCGGATTTCGTTGAAAACTCCCACATAAGTTGCAGGATTTGAGCGCGGAGTCCGTCCGATGGGGCTCTGGTCAATGTTGATTACTTTGTCTATGTTTTCGAGGCCTTCAATGCTTTTGAACGCGCCTTCGGGGATTTTGCTCTTCATTACCCGGTTTGAGACTGCGGGAAAGAAAACATCACTGAGCAGCGTTGATTTGCCTGAACCGGAAACACCTGTTATGCAGGTAAATGCGCCCAGAGGAAACTGGACTGAAACATTTTTTACGTTGTGTTCAGTAACGCCGGAAAGTTTTATGAAATTTCCGTTGCCCCGGCGCCGTTTTCTGTGGCGTTCCATGGTGATCTTTCCTGCAAGATACTGACCGGTAACGCTGTTTTCAATCTGCATTACTTCCTGTGGTGTTCCTGATGCAACGACTTCACCGCCGTGAACACCTGCTCCGGGTCCCAGATCGACAATCCAGTCTGCTGTGCGCAAAGTCTGCTCGTCATGTTCAACAACGATTAGCGTGTTGCCCAGGTCGCGCAGGTAGAGAAGTGTGTCTATGAGCCGCTGGTTGTCCCGCTGATGAAGACCGATGGAAGGTTCGTCCAGAATATACAGAACGCCCATAAGACTTGAACCGATCTGGGTGGCAAGACGGATGCGCTGTGCCTCACCGCCGGAAAGTGTTGCGGCCTGGCGTTCAAGAGTCAGGTAATCAAGCCCGACGTTTTTCAGAAAGGTAAGCCTGTTGCGGATTTCTTTGAGAACCTGATTTGCAATCTGCTTTTCTGTTTCGGTAAACTCCAGTCCGTCAAAAAAATCAAGAGATTCCTGAACCGACAGTTTGCAAAGATCGTGAATGTTCATGTTGCCCACAGTAACAGCAAGGGCTTCTTTTTTAAGACGACGGCCGTTGCATTCTTTGCACATGCAGTGGCTCATCAGCTTTTCCAGATTCTGCCGCTGTGAATCAGAGAAGGATTCGTTGTACCGTCGCTTGATTTCGCTCATGATGCCGGGCCAGACCTGGACAAATTCCGAAGTTCCTGTTCCGTCGGTGCGGACGTATTTGAACTTTATGGGATCCGGATCACCGTACATAAGGGCGCTGTATTGAGGTTTGGTAAGGTTTGCAAGGGGTGTGTCCAGACTGAAGCTGTGTTTTTCGGCAAGGGCTTCAAAGCGGGATTTGTTCCAGTTGGAATCTGCATTGAACCATTGTATTGCACCGCCGGACACAGACAGAGATTTGTCAGGAACAATAAGGTTTTCGTCAAACTCCATTTTTTCGCCGAGACCCGTACATTCGGGACATGCGCCGAAAGGATTGTTGAAGGAAAAAAGCCGCGGCTGAAGTTCGGGAATCGAAATTCCGCAGTCCGGACATGAGTTTTTCTGTGAAAAGAAAACTTCTTCGGTTCCTCCGTCATCGGGAAGAGAACGGAGCACGACAATCATTCCGTTTGCGTAGTTAAGTGCAGTTTCTACGGAGCCTGCGAGACGCTTCCGGACATCTCCGCCCAGTTTGATGCGGTCCACCACAAGATCGATGGAGTGTTTTTTCTGCTTGTCAAGTTTTATTGTCTCATCAAGTTCTACCATAAGGCCGTCAATGCGGGCCCGCTGAAAACTTGAAGCAATGGCGTCGTCAAGAATCTTCTGGTGCTCACCTTTTTTGCCGTGGATCACAGGCGCCAGAAGCTGAACCTTTGTTCCTGCCGGCCAAGCAAGAATTGAATCGATAATCTGATCTGTAGACTGTTCGCGAATTTCGCGCCCGCACTGAGGACAGTGAGCCTTGCCGATTCTGGCGTACAGAAGTCTGTAATAATCGTAGATTTCGGTAACGGTTCCTACTGTAGAACGCGGATTTCTGTGAGTGGTCTTCTGTTCAATGGAAATTGCCGGAGAAAGTCCTTCTATAAGGTCAACATCCGGTTTGTCCATGCTGCCCAGGAATTGTCTTGCATAAGAGGAAAGGCTTTCCATATAACGGCGCTGGCCTTCTGCGTAAATCGTGTCAAAGGCCAGAGAACTTTTTCCGCTGCCTGAAAGTCCGGAGACAACAATCAGTTTGTCTCTGGGCAAATCAAGATTCACATTCTTCAAATTGTGTTCCCGCGCACCGCGGATCCGTAAAAAATCAGACGAACTCATTCCTATACATTATACAAGTTATCGAATAAATTCAATATGTGTATACTCATTTTCATGAACAAAGATGTGTGCGAAGACAGTTTCCCCAGAGGAATCCGGGACGGAATACCGATTTGTCTGGGATATCTTTCTGTTTCTTTTGCTTTCGGAATTTTTGCCGTAAATCAGGGACTTTTTCCCTGGCAGGCCCTCCTTATTTCCATGACAAACGTTACTTCTGCAGGACAGCTTGCAGGTGTGCCCATAATTACCGGAATGCTGCCTTTTGTAGAAATGGCTCTTTCCCAGCTGATAATCAATCTGCGTTATGCACTCATGTCGATTTCTTTGTCACAGAAGATGGGTGACAATGTGCGCCTTCTGGACCGTTTTATAATAGCTTTCTGCAATACTGACGAAATCTTTGCAGTGGCTTCAGGCCGTGAAGGAACTGTCGGACGGCATTACATGCGCGGTCTGGCACTTACTCCGTATTTGGGCTGGTCTTCCGGAACAATACTGGGAGCTGTTGCCGGAAATCTGCTGCCTTCAGTTGTAAGCAACGCTCTTGGAATTGCAATTTACGGAATGTTCATTGCAATTGTTGTTCCTGTAGCAAAAAGAAACCGGGCTGTTCTTGCCTGCGTATTCGTCTCCTGCGGACTTTCAGTTCTTTTTGCATTTGCTCCGGTTCTCAATCAGGTTTCCGGCGGATTCGTAATCATTATCTGTGCCGTTGTTTCAAGCGCGATTTTGGCAGTTCTCCGTCCTGTGGAATCAGACAGTTCTGATAGCAATAATAAGGAAGAAAAATGACAGACCTTACTCTTTTTTTTGAATATCTTGCAGTAATGGCAGGCGTAACTTATCTTGTGCGTATGCTTCCGCTGGTGCTCTGCAAAAAGAAGATTGAAAACCGGTTCATCCAGTCTTTTCTTTATTACATTCCTTACGCGGTTCTTGGAGCAATGACTTTTCCTGCGATTTTTTCTTCAACAGGAAACGTACTTACTGCAACGGCGGGCTGCATAACTGCTCTGGTCCTTGCCTGGTTTGAAAAAAGCCTTCTGACCGTTGCAGCCTGCGCGTCCGCCGCCGTACTGATTTTTGAACTGATTCTGTAACCTCAGTTATTTTTTTGAAAAGTATGAGTTGAATTCGTCGTCAGTTCTTGCTGAACGGTTCACTCCGTCATCACTGCAGCGTTCTTCTCCCCGGTGATCAGAACTTCCGGCATTGCGGTAGAAGCGGTCGCTGTCTCCGTTGTCTGTAAAAGGACGCTGGGGAATGATGATTGCTCCCACAATGTAGATCAGGACTCCAGAACCTTTGAGACATGTAAGGATTACAAAGGCAAGGCGTACCAGTACCGGATCAATGTTGAAAAAGTCTGCGATTCCTCCGCAAACACCGAAAAGCATTCTGTTCTGTGATTTGTAAATTCTCTTTGACATAGTTTTCTCCTATAAAACACCGCGTTAGCGGCGAGCCATGGATGGCGAGAATAATCAGTTTGAGAGCGCAACGCACGAACAAACTGAAGTGATAAAAATTACAGGGAGGTAATTTTTATCACGCCTCCTATAAAACACCGCGTTGGCGGCGGGTCTGATTTTTCAGTCGATTTTTACATCAACGCTTCCCATGCTGCAGTTGATGTCCAGATGGTTTTCTTTTCTTGCCGCATTGTTGCTCTGGAACAGTGCAGAAACTTTAAGACCGTTGACACTTACTTCGCCCAATGCAATTTTCGTGTTCCATGACCATTCGGAACTGTCGCCCCGCCAGTTGGCTTTAATGGAACCCATTCCGCATTCAATGCGTGAATATCCTTTCTGTGTTCCGCGCACTTCAATTGATCCGGCACCGCAGCGCATGTCAACACGTCCGCCGTACAGACCGCTGATGATTGCAGCACCTGCACCCACGTCAATGAATGATTTTTCGCTGTGAATTGCCACATCCTTTGTGGTAAAGGAGCCTGCTCCCAGGTGGATTACCAGCGAATTGAGCTTTGCGTTCTGCGGTACAGTTATAAGAATCCGTGGAGGTGTGAATTTGCCTCCGAACTGGGGAATGAAACGCTTTGCATTGTCAATTGCCAGTGTTCCGTAAGGCGAAAGCCGGACGTGCATGTCGTAATCGTTGATGCCCCGTGCTTCCACTGAATAACGGTCTCCGCTGATCATTACAATCTGGGCGGCACCCAATGACAGTTCAAGATTGCGTACTTCGCTTTCTGAAAAACTGTAGGAACCGTCAAAAGATCTGTAGTCATGTCCTTTGTTTTCACCGTTTTCAGCATCATTTCCGTCTGCGGAATTTTCTTTGCTCTCAGAAGCCGGTCTTGTTGCAGGAACGCAGGAAAACTTCTGGAGAATTTCTTCTGCCAGTTTTTCCGGTGCTCCAAGTTCAGAAATCACTTTCTGGTCATCATCAGCATCTTCAAAATACTGTGTGTAATAGTCCATTGCTTCGTTTTTTTCATCCAATGGAAGGGCTGAAATACTCCATTCCAACTGTTTGAGATATGATTCTCTGTTATTTGTCTGTGCCATTTTCTTCTCCTAGTAGTACTGCATCAAGTTTTGCTTTGTACTCAATCCATTCACGCCGGTAATTGTCCAGCAGAATCATTCCGTTGGACGTAATGCGGTAATATCTGCGGTTCCGTCCGTTTGCTTCCATGTCGTATGTTTCAAGACAACCGTCTTTCTGAAGACGTCTCAAGACCGGATAAAGCGTGCTTTCGGAAACATCCACAATCTGCCTTACATCCTGGGTGATTTTGTACCCGTAAGTTTCTTCACGGGCAACTACAGAAAGTACAAACGCATCCAGTAGAGCTGATCCTGTAGAAAAAATCATCGTTTCTCCTGTTTTCTTTTCCACCGCATTCATAGCGGGCCATGGACGACAGAACTGGTGAAGAAGCTGGGGTGCGCATTCCGAAGATTCTTCATGCTGAAGTTCTGTCTGTCCGATCATCACAATATTGCTTTGTTGGTGATAATATACTGAATATAATATAAAAGCGTCAATATACTATATGACGAATAATATGATTTTTTGTATAAAAATTTGTTTTTTTTCAGATGAGGATTCTTACACCCTGACCGGAACCAAATCTTCTGTGTTCAGTTCCAGTGAGTCAGGGCCAACTTTGCAGCCGATTGCAAGGATTTTTACGCCATGTTCCGAGGCAAAAGACAAAGCATCTGCAAAATCCGGGTGAATGAGTGCATCTGGCGCAAAATCTTTCATGCCCTGCATTTGGATTACAAAAAGCGCATAAGCAGAAAATCCCTGTTCTGCACATCGGGCAAGACCTTTCAGATGCTTTATGCCACGCTCTGTAGGTGCGTCCGGAAAACTTGCATGACCTTCATGTTCAAGAGTAACGCCTTTAACTTCAATAAAAGCTTTCTGACCGTCTTTGTCTTCAATGTAAAAATCAAAACGGCTGTCTTCGTGCACAGTCTCCCGACGAATCAGTTTAAGGTCATTCAATCCGTCAAGTTTCAGTCTGCCTTCTTCAAGTGCTTCTTCCACAACCTGATTCGGTGCCTGACTGTCCATGTTGACAAGAAGAATTCCCTTTTCGGTAACTTTTTCCACAGCGACCAGCGACCATCTGTATTTGCGGGTTCCCATGCGGCCTTCAAAATCTTCAAGAAAAACCGTTGCTCCGGGAACAAGAAGTTCCTTGCAGCGGCCTGTGTTCTTAACATGCACGTCAACCTGAGTGCCGTCAACAATTACCCGTGCAATGAAACGGTTCGGCCGTTCAACAAACTTGGCTTTCGTAATCCGGGGATATTTCATGAGTTGACTATAATCCAAGGGGCGCAAAAAGTCATGATTCTGTGACAATCTTCCCCAAGTGATTTATAATGATGCAAACCGAATACGGAGTTTTTATGAAAAAAAATTTGATGCTGATTCTGCTGAGCCTTTTGTGTGGCGTTCTTATTGCTGAAGGTCCGATTCTTCACTGCTGGTGCTGGTCATTCAAAACAATAGAAGAAAATCTTCCGAAGATTGCACAAGCCGGATTCAAAGCTGTTCAGACATCACCTGCAAACACTTGTCTTGAAGGCGATAATGGCGGTCTTGAACTGATGAGCAAAGAAAGCGGCAAATGGTACTATCATTATCAGCCTGTGGACTGGAAAATCGGGAATTATCAGCTTGGCACCAGAGAGGATTTCATCAGTCTGTGTGCGGCGGCAAAAAAATATGACATTCGGGTGATTGTAGACGTGGTTCCCAATCATACTACGCCTGAAACAAGTGCAGTAAGCGCTTCTTTTATAGAAGCCTGCGGAGGTCTTGAAAAAATGTATCATCCTTCCGGGCTCGGAACTTCTTCAAACTTTTCCCGCCGCATGAGCCTTACAAACCGGAATCAGGGCGGGCTTCCGGACGTTGATACGGAAAACAAGGGCTTTCAGAAATATTTTCTTGCTTATCTGAATGATCTTGTTGACTGCGGGGCAGGGGGATTCAGGTTTGACATGGCAAAGCATATTGCCCTTCCTGATGAACCGGCGGAAAATCCGGAGGAACCCAATGATTTCTGGCAGATTTTTACAGGCAGGAAAAGCATTGACGGTCAGAAACTGAAAAATGCGGAAAAACTTTTTATTTACGGCGAAGTTCTGCAGGACAAAGACAGCCGGGAAGCAGATTATGCAGAGTATATAAAGGTTACGGCCAGTACACACGGTTCCACAGTTCGTTTTGCTGTGACCCAGAATGATCTGCGCAAAGGACGCTTCAAAACTTTCAATCACGCAGCGACAGATTCTCAGCTTGTAACCTGGGTCGAAAGCCATGATACTTATGCAAATGAGGGAACTTCTGCCGGAATGACTGATTTTCAGCTTCGGGCCGGATGGGCACTCATAGCAGGTAGAAAAGGCGGAACTCCTTTGTTTTTCAGCCGTCCTAAAGGTGCGGAATCAACTCAGTTTCCCGGCGCAAGCAGAATCGGGGAAGCGGGCAACGACCAGTTTTTTCACCCTGAAGTTGTTGCCGTGAACAAGCTCCGGAATTACTGCATTGAAAAAAACGCTGATTCTGAAACCATGGAAAATTTCGGCAACAGTTGTCTTGCCATTGCGCGGGGAACAGGGGATCAGTTCAACTGTTTTGTAATCATCAATTCGGATTCTTCGGCCAGTGCAAAAATTACAATGCCTACAAGCCTGAAACGTGGAACTTACTACGACAAGGCGAATAATCTTAAATTCACTGTGAGCCGCGGAAACTTGACAGGTACAGTTCCCGCCGGAAAAATCGCGGTAATCATGCCGGAATGAACTGATTCTATTTGTTCATTCCATCAACAATATCTGCAAGTTTTACTGTCATTTCTACCCATGAAGGCACAAAGCCTGCTTTAATTGCATTTTTGGCAGAACGGATATTGGACCAGGCACAGCAGTAAAAAGGCACTTTGTCATGTTCAAGAATTTCTACAGCGAGGTTGCTTGTAAGACTTGATGCAATTCCCTGGCGGCGATACTCCGGTAAAACATCAAGCCCGATCTGCCACATCTGTTCACCGTCAGCAGAACAGGCTGCAAGTCCTATCAATTTTTCACCATCATAGGCACCTACTCCTAGGCAGTCCAGTTCAGCACGCTCTTTGCACAAGGCATTGCTCCATTGGGAAGTGTACAAATCTGCAAAATCTTCTTTGCGCAGTACTTTTAATTCATAACCGCATTCCAATCGCTTAAGTTTATTCAAATCCGGCAAAAAATATTCTGCCATAAAACAGACTTTTTGACCCAAAGGAGCAAGATGTTCGCTAAGCCAGTTCATATTTGGAGTTTCAAAACAATGGTACCATTCGAATTTTTCGAGGTATTCTTTTACAATCTGTTTGTTGTCATCATGAACGGCGGCCACAATGTTATTTCCATAAGAAACAAGATTGCAGCAGAGGGGTTCTTTTAAATATTTGCGGGATTTATTGCAAAGTTTATAATCAACATACACATGTTCCGTCTGTGAAAAATCAGACAATTGTGCCCCGGTGTCCCATGCGGAATGCTGCATTGCTATTTGTAAAATTGATTTATTGGTCATTTTAGATTTCATGTTTATGCCTGGCGGATAATATATCACAATTATGAATGGTCTGGAATCAAATCACAACTTTACCCAAAAAATCGGATCATCGTATATAATCGTATATAATGGAAGAATGAACTACAACCCAACTGAAGAAGAAATCAATTTTGTAAATCATGCTCTTGAAGTATTAAAATAAATGGCACATATTGTACCATTTATTTTAATTAAGATTTTTTTCAAAAATCTTGTATTATAATATTCGCTAAAGCGAATTATTTATAAATCCTCAGTTGTTGAAACAACTTGCGGTTTATAAATATAAGGAAAATTCAACAACAAAGCTGTTGGTCCTGATAATCATGAACTTTTGAATATCGTGGAATATGATGAAGACGGAAATGTGATTGCGGGAATCCTTGGAGGAACTTACTGGGGATGGATGCATCTGGATATTTTGTGGGTGGATGAAAAATACCGTAAAATGGGAATCGGATCAAAACTGCTGAAGGCTGCGGAAGAAGAAGCTGTTTGCCGCGGTTGTCATTCTGTGCATGTGGACACAATGAGCTGGCAGGCACCTGAGTTTTACAAGAAACATGGATATAGAATTATTGGTGAACTTGAAAATATTCCCAATGGAAATAAGAAATATCATCTGGTGAAGGAGTTATAATGGCAAAAGTTTATATATTATGCGGAAAAATATGCAGCGGGAAATCAACTTATTCCCAGAAGCTTCGTAAAGATAAAAAGGCTGTCATTCTTTCTGTTGATGATATCACACTTACTCTTTTAGGCCAGAACGGAGGAGACACTCTGGATGTTTATGTTGAAAAACTGGAACAATACTTTTTTCAGAAATCTGTAGAGATTGTGGAAACTGGAATAAATGTTGTTCTTGACTGGGGATTTTGGACTAAAGCTGAACGGG